>DAXJ01000050.1:0-9254 GCA_002506335.1 Methanosaeta sp. UBA114 | reverse complement strand
AGGATCTTCCGCCCCTGGTCCAGTTTAGGCACATGAGCGATATATTCGAAGGGACAGACTCCATAACACTCCTGGTCCAGGCCGATGACGTGACCGACCCTGCCACCATGAAGTGGATGGACGGCTTTGGAAGCTACCTCTATGAATCCAGAGGCCAGGTATACGGCACTACCAGCATCATCAACCTCATCAAAGCCGCCAACGGCGGGGTTCTGCCATCAGATAAGACCCAGATAAGGCAGATAATAGACAGCCTGCCCCCGTCGATGGTGAGCAGGTACTTGGATGGCCACGACACGGCCATCATAGACCTGAGCCTTGGCCAGGCCATAAGCGTCCTGGGTGAGGAGAGCATAGATAGGCTCATCAAGGAGATAGATAAGGATATAGCCTGGTATCCTCCGCCCCCCGGAGTCTCGGCGAGGGAGACGGGCGACCTCGTGGTCATGACCACGGTGATAGGCGCCCTGACCACCGGAAGGACGGAGATGACCCTCATGGGACTGGTGCTGGTCTTCATCGTCCTCCTGTTTATATACAGGGGTGACGTCATCAAGGCCTTGCTGCCGGTGTTGCCCATGGTGGCCGTCATCGGCTGGATGGGAGGGCTCAAGTACACGCCACTGACCGCGACCCTTGGATCTCTGATCCTGGGAATAGGGTCCGAGTACGCCATACTGATGATGGAGATGTTCTATGAGGAGCTGGGTAAGTGCAGTGACGCTATGGAGGCCATGAGAATCACCGCCAGAAGAATAGGATCGGCTCTCATGGCCGCGGGACTGACCACAGTCTTTGGCTTTGGGGCCCTCATAGCCTCGCTGTTCATGATCACCAACAACTTCGGCCTGGTTGCCGTCCTCGCTGTGATCTTCGCGCTCCTCACTACATTTACGGTCTTCGTAGTTCTCATGCTCCGCATGGAGCTCAGACGTGAAACCTTCACGGCCATAAAGCGCCGCATAACCAATACCAGGAGGATAACTGATTGATATCCTTAAAGTACACCACATGGAGCCTTATTGCCCTTGCAATCCTTGCCACGGCTGTCCAGGCTCAGAATACTTACATACCCTATGAGCTTGGGGGCGATAATTACTACCTCATGTACGGCGGACCCAACTTATCGGCCAGCATCTCTGGAACCGATGAGTTTCAGAGGGGAGATACGGTGACGCTCTACCTGGACCTGACCAACTACGGAAGGATACTGGGGTTCAAGGATGACAAGACCCCCCAGAATCCCAAGGAGTACGCCTTGAAGAACGCCGAGCTCCAGGATGAGTATAAGAAGACCACCGCCCTGGGCATCACCGCCACATTGACCTCTGACACGTCTCAGATAGAGGTCAAGTCCGGTGATCAGGTAGTTGGTGCTTTGAGAGCTGGAGAAAAGATTCAAAGCCCTCTGAAATTCACCATCAAGATCGCCGACCGTGTCCCCTCAGGAAGGTATCCCCTGAACCTGAAGCTTTCCTACGACTACCAGGGCAACGTCAGGGTCTATGCATCGGACATTAGCACCAGCGGAGGAAGCCCGACCCTGGTGAACTTCCAGGAGTCACTGGACTACGCCAAGGCTAACCAGACGGTGAAGGTGCCCATCTACATCAAGAGCCAGGCCGACTTTGAGCTCTCCAACGCCACGGGGGTCATCTCAGCCGGAGATAAGAAGAGCCCCATACAGGTCACCTACATGAACATAGGGGATCAACCAGTGAAGGATGCTGTAGCAAGACTAAGTATCTTCAAGCCCTTCTCGTCCACCGATGATCAGGCATACATAGGCGCCTTAAACCCCGGAGAATCCAAGACAGTGGTCTTCAGAATAGATGTGGATTCCGATGCCACTCCCAAAGACTACGGCATCAACAGCGAGATCAAGTACACCGATATCAACGGCGATACCGTCATCTCCGAGAGCATGAAGATCCCGGTGATAGTAAAGGCGGCGCATGGATCCATGATTGTCCCTGGCACAGTTCTCCTGGCGCTGGTGCTGGCAGTAGGTGTCTATGTGTATAGGAGAAAGCAGAAGTCGGCTTAATCGATGCCAGAAACCATAGATAATGGCAAAGCTTTGACCCTAAATATAAAGCAAAGCTAGAGGGAACCGCCATCATCAAATCCCTTTTGAAGGTGGCAGTCCCCCAAAAACCCGCCTCCGTTCTTTCGAGATGCTTGGTGATGTCATATGAGACTGGACTTTGCAGTCCCGTACATCTCTTCGATGATATTACCTCCCGCTATAAAACGTTCATATAGATATCGTTCATCGGATACCGTCCGGTCCAAACCCACTCCTTAGGAAAGACCTTGCTTTGAGTTGGCGAAAGAGCTGTTGATCCACAAAGGAGCCTCTATCTGGCAGAAGAGTCTATAATCGATAGAATAGTTCGTGAAAATACCAGAAGCATTCGATTAAAAGCAAATAATATAATGACGAAGAGACGGACCGCCGTGGAAGGGAAAAAGGGGCACCCTTCATGGACGATCTCCTACTAATATGCCCGCTGGAGCGCAACCTTCAACTGGATTCAAATTTGCACAAGGTTGAGCGTCAGGTCATGGCCATCAGCTCAAGCCTCATCTTATCCTCATCATCGGAGGATGGATTAGACTGCGCAACCTGCCCCTCTTCGTCGGAGACGTACGCCAGGTAAAGCTTTCTTCTCTTGCCCTGAGTAAGCTTCACGTGCTTGGGGTCTATCTCCATGGCCCGCTTCATGACGCTGATGACCGTGGTCTTGTTCAAGCCCAGCATGTCTACAAGCTCACTAGTGGTGTACCGACCCGGCCTCTCCTTCATGATCTCTACGAGGGATTTGGCATGATTATCTAGGGCCTTGCCCTCGGTCGCTGCTCCCTGTTCCTGGGAGGATGCCACTACTGTCGGAGCGCGCGCCTGCCTTGCCTTAAGCTGGCTCTTGAGGTCCGCTACCTCTTTGGATAGGCGGTCGACCTGATCAATCAGCCTGCCCAGGAGCTCCACATCGCTTTGCTTGGAGTTCATCTCAGAAGAGATCTTGTCGATGGCAGCGATAAGGGTGATCATGGCCTGAGCTTCTTTCTGCTCTCTTTCTACCTCGGCCGCTTTAGTTTTGTATAGCTCTAAAAGCTCCTCGAACATTTATATGCTACTCCTAGTCCAATCTCAGTTCTCGTGATCTCTATGCTAAAGGACCTAAAAGCTACTGTAAATATGACAGAACGATTCTAGTATAAATAGTTTTCTTTGAATTCTTAGAAAATGCCCTACGCAGTAGAATACCTTGGGAGGATCCTCATCCAGATAGGTCTTATTATAAGCATAGTTTATGCAGCTTGCTTCATATTATTCCTTACAGTCTCTGGAAGTTGACGTATATCCCTGACCACCGTATCTGCGGCCATTAAAAGCTTTTGGGGCGGTCGGCTGTCCTGCTGCACCGTCAGGACTCCCAGGTCGGCGGCATTCAGGGCTTGCAGATCGTTCATGCCATCCCCAACCATGACCACCTTTCCATAGCATTCCCTGAGGGACACTACCAGATCGCGTTTCTGCCGGGGACTGGCCACGGCGGTTATCCTCTCGAGACTTATACCAAGCTTTGATAGTCCGGCGAGGCTCCTCATGCTGTCGCCGGAGGCTACGTAAATATCCGCACCCATGGAGGTCAATTTGCCCAGGACCTCATTGGAGCCTGGAAAGGGCACTCCGCCCGTGCTCAGGGTATAGGCCACCTCTTTAGATCCAGTATCGATTATTACTCCCGCGGTCGTGTAGTACCCAAGGCCACCGCACCTGGAGCTGACGGCCTGGCAGGCCTCCTGGAGATCGCGGGCCACGGCGCTGGATGTTCGAAGGATGGAAGCGGCCTCCGCCTTTCCAACAGGAGTTGAAGAGCAGCTGATCTCCAGGAGGTTTTCAGAGAACATCTTCCCTAGAGGGGTATCCGGTGGGGAGAGGAGCACATCCTGAGGATCTATTTGAGGCACAACCAGGGCCCTGCCATCCTTGGCCATGATGAGCTCGGTGGTGACCACTTTCCTTAGAAGATACCTACCAGGGACATCTTTCGCTACGCGATACATCTTAAGAAGGGTCCCGGCGACGTCGAAGACAACAGCTATATCCTTTTTCATTTCTCCAAACCCTTCTCTAAACTGCCAGGTAAGAGAATAAAGGAGATCAAGCTATCGGTTCGAGATGGCGCATGCCCATCCAAATTGCGCCCTACAGAATCGCCCCGCCCCATGGGTTCCACGAAACAAAGGCTGAGCATCACCATCCATCCATGTGTACTCTATCAGAGATGAACCGACCCTCCCTGGGACAGACTCCCGCCACACCGCACCGAGCTCTTTGGCCCGGGCGGCTATCAGAAGATTTTCAGTGGCTGCTGCCCACTCTTGTACCCAGAAACCCTCACGCGCCTCTTCCGATAGACCGCCGCAGATCAGGATGGCCACCGGCGCCTCATTGACCATGGCTGAGTAGGGTTGGAACTTGGGAATCTCAGCCAGGATCGTTCTATCTTTTATCATAATGAAGTGCCGGAGTGGTTCATTTCCGGCCGATGGGGCGGCCATGGTAGCTTTGATGATCTCCAGCACGACCGCCTCTGGAATTGCATCTAGCAGTGTACTTCCTGATGCGTCTCCTGGTAAGAATGACATCTATGGCGCCCATGGATAAAAGATGACCGGCAGGATATGTCAAACGTTGAGGAACTCCTCGCGCGAGATTGGGGATGAGACCTCACAGCATCAGTCCGACCAAAAAAGGACCATCTACGAGATGCACCTCGAACCTCGATCTGCCGTCTTCCTGATAACTGAACGTGTGTCGGAAAGCCGGAGAAGGGAATATAAGCTCAACTAAGCTTAAAGACCCCCGGAACCGCAAAAGTTATAAACATTAGAAAAATATTGACCTAAATATGAGACCCTTTAGAAGCGGCTATGGAGAAGATTTCTCGAAACCTAAGCCCTCAAGGAGCCTTATTTCCGAGAGCATCTCTGAGAATCATCCGACCTTATACAGGCTAAGTATAATACTAGTATTTGCAGCCCTCATATCAGCGGCGGTCTACCTGGCCATGGATATATTATCACCATCTAAGACCGAAAGGGGTGCCATGAGTACTGCCCTGCAGGGCCTCAAAGATCGCTTCTCTCAGGAGGAGCACTGGGTGGAGACTGGTAGTCAGCTGCTGGAGGGAGGATCATACCAAGAGGCCATGGAGGCCTTCGATAAAGCCCTGGCCAAAAATGCCTCCAGCTATGCCGCCTGGATGGGAAAGGGCGAGTCCTTTTTCGCCATGGAAAAAGGTATTGAAGCCCTTGACTGCCTCAATAGGTCGATCCAGATCATGCCTTTCAATTCAGCAGCTTGGTACTGGAAGGGAAATGTCCTGGCATACATGGGCAGATACTCCCAGGCTGTGAGCTGCTATGACAAATCCACGACCCTCTCTCCTGGCTTTGGCCCAGCCTGGTACGCCATAGGCCTGGTCCTAAGCGGCCAGGACAGGTATTCTGAGGCCATACCCTACTTTGACAGAGCCATTGGGGCAAGCCAAGTTCCCTCTGACAGCATATGGAGGGACGAGGGGTCCGCCTATGCCATGTTAGGGAGGTATACTGAAGCCATCAAGTGCTACGATAAGGCCCTGACCATAAATACCACCGACCGCATGGCTTGGTACTACAAAGGCTGTGCTCTCATGGAGATAGGAGATCAGGACAAGGCCAAGGCGGCCTTTGAAGAGGCCAAGAGCCTGGGAGGGCCAGATATTCCCAGCTACATCACCGGTTAGATTACCTTAAAGACTCGGCCGCCCTCTCCAGGGCCTCGACCAGATTCCTCGTCTCTGCTACGGGCCTCTGTCTGGAAGGCGATGGAATCTGGCCCAAGGGCTGGGACCTCACCGCCTCCACCACCTGCCCCCTTGAGGATTCTTTGTAGGTGGAAAGATCGAGGTTTCCTCTCATTCTATCTACGGACCCTCCTTAACCAGCACCAAATCGTTCTCTTCGGGCCAAGGAAGGCCCCGAGGAGAGAGACGCCCCCTGGTCCGGGATCTCATCGGAGTGCTTTAGAACTATGGCCATCAAGGTATCTCTGTAGTAGTGGGTGAGGACAATTCTCTCCCTAGATCTCAAGGTTATCCGCCAGGTCATAATGCGCGTCTGAACCATTGGGAATCAGTAGGAAGCCTCGTCCACGTAATGATGGTCAATCTCAAAGAAGTCCACGAAGGCATCCAGATATATCACCCAGCGGGACCTGGGTCTGGCCGCATCCACCTCCTGGCGATCAAAGACCACGTGCTCGTTGCCGTCGATCCTGTATCATTAGGCCACATCCGCCATAAGGGCCTCCCCCCAAGCTGGCAGACCCTGCAGTACTTGATGATGGTGTTGCAGACCTTTTGGATAACCCTGAAATGGGCGCCCCGACCCCGTGTCATGGGGACGTCCCTGGCGGAGATGCTCACCAGGCCCAGGTTCAGGCTACTGGTTCACGCCGGCCAGGTAAAGGCACCATCCTCTATCTCCTTACCCTCAGGGGAAAACAGAAGAGCCTTAGGCATATTAGTCATATGGATGACGTAATGAAACGAACTTTTTTATTTTAATCGTAGCTGTACTGAGATCATTCCTAGGATTAAAACGGATAAATTACTTAAGGTAAAATAAATTACTATTGAGGTAGTTGTGGTGGGCCAAGTCGCCATAGTTCTAGTTCAGACATACCATCCGAGGATACATAGTCTGGTCGTGGAAGCTTAAGACACAGAAAAGCACAGAAGCCCGTGTTGAGGGCCTGCCTGTACCAGCCAATGGGATGGAAATGCCTTAGGATATGGCCCAAGAAACGATGCCTTCTGCATATCTTTCCTTAGAACCGTTTAGGAGAATCGAGGCCGCCAGGAGCAGGGGGGTGACGATAACCGTGGTGAATGCGGCCGGTGATCTGATGAGGGGGACCTAACTTGTCTGAGAACTCTCTCTAAAACAGCAATACCTTTTTTAACTTAAAGGCAATTATTAATGAGATTGGGGTAATAAAACGAAGGGAGCAGAGCTAGCTGTGGTTCTAGTCGTATTATCGGCCCTTGCCGCAGACATTAGCGTAGCTTCTGCCATCCCCCCCATCAAGGAGCCGGTCCAAGACAGTGATTTTACCAATAACCTGAAGATCGTGGGTACGGGCACCATAGACGTCTGGACCTCTGTGGCGGATAAGACCATCGCCCTGGAATACTACAGCTCTCTGCAGGGAGACGGCGACATAGAGATGGATACCGGGAGCGCCACCGCCGAGAGATCCGAGAATGTCCAGGGGTGCCTCAACGGCACCTCGGTGCCCCTCAACCTCTACCAGACCGCCAGAATCGCCTACTCGGGCAAGACGCCCCTGGTGGGCATCAAGCACATAAAATCCAACTCCTTCTATGGAGGCATAGGCGCTGAGATCAACGAGTACTTCTCTGTGACGGAGTTGGACAGGACCGATAAGACCTTCTTTGCCTCCACGGATCCCACATCCTACATGACTGACCCCAAGAAAATCGCAGAGGCCCTGGGAGTGAGCCCGGTCCACTCGGTTGGGGCAGAGACCAAGCAGTCCTTCAACGGCACCTGGATCACCGATTCCAAGATGCATAAGATGTGCAGCAAGAACGTCAATGTCCACGAAGCCTTCACGGGCAAGTTCGACGTCCGGAAGATGCTCCAGTTCCACGAGAACCCCGTGGCAGAGAGGTTGGAAAGGGCCTGTGACGACATAGACTGCTGAATGGAATATCCCGCACCTAACCAACGCAGCCTCACGGTGCAACGGGGCTGCCGCGGTTCAAGGCTGAACCCCTCCGCAGCTGGGGCCTACTGCCTCGGCAGCAGGGCCTTGTAGGTGCGGTTGGACCAATGATAAGATCTCCAACTATAAACCCCTGCACATACCGCTCATTCCTGTGAGCCCGTCCCAATTACTGCATGCACTTTCTGGCCCCAGGCTGAAGTTCAACTTTTTAGCTTCTGAAGGTCTTTATGCACATCCCTTGCACCCCTTAGCTCAGCCCTCACCCAGCCCATCCCTGCGGGGAAGATAAGAGCAGATCGGATAATTTTCCGGGTATGGCCACAAAGGTAACCTCTGTCAGATATCGACAAAGGCAAATTTAATTAAACTTAAATGTTAAAATTGCTAAGGTGATGAGAAGGGAGTCGAGAGCAATGAAAATAAGGATCTTAGCCGGAATCTTAGTGATTCTGGCGTCGGTTACCCATGCATCAGGCTACGGTGAACCATCAAATGTAGATATCATAATCAGCGGGTCAGGCGATGTCAAAATCGTCTCGGCCGCCGACGACATAAAGATAGCCACATTGGGAAAGGTAGATGATCTGGAGCTGGTAGGAAGCCAGTCCGGCAATATCACTATCATCTCGGGGTTTAAGCAGGATGAGAAGTGCAGGCTGTGTCAGCCCAAGCCCCACTGCAGGCCCCTCTATTACGCCATGTGCGAGAACCCCGAATGCTATTCATCTCCGAAAGTTAAGAGCGAAGCCCACGTGGGGGCCGATGCCTGGCATGGAACCTACTGGTTTGCCGATAACATCAACACGCCAAAATGGCCTCTGGACTTCGGAGGCTCTAAGGTTCCTATTTATTAAGCGGTGAACTAATAGTGGCAGTGAACTATATAAATGGATGAAGGGGAAAGAGAGGGCTGTGGCTTTCAGCCCCCTCCGAGGTCTACCCTTATAGGCAGGTTAGGTAGCCAAATACCTATTTTAACGGTCTGTTTTGTATTCCTTTGCGCTTAACCCTGGGATCAAGGCCGGGCCTGAAGATCCATGGATATCCGGGGAGATAGTTCATCCGAGAAAGCCTTTGATCGATAGGTTCCGAGATATATCTGAGACCTAGGATTCACCACGCAAATCCGCCCATCCTCTGTTACCTATCAGCGCTCTTTATTCAGGGCACCTAGACCAGAGGTTCTCTCCCAATATCTTCGCGAATAGAGCCCATAAGAGAGCCATACAGGGCAAGACCAAGACAAGAATATCGTTGCCCGGCAGTGGAGAGAAACGGTAATGGTCTGAGAAGCGACTTTTAAGTAATTAAAAGGAGGCGGGATCAGCCCTAAAAAAGGACTGATTCATATTAAGTCTCTCAATTTCAATATTTACACGCAAGGCAGCCAATCAACGCTGATGGCACCGCAGGTGGAGTTGCCCCAGAGCTGGATGAACTTCTC
>DAXJ01000117.1:12884-25882 GCA_002506335.1 Methanosaeta sp. UBA114 | reverse complement strand
GGTGAGCTTCATGGGTTTAGGTAAATGAGGCCGTTAACTCCTCACTACGCTCACTAAAAAGACTTCATCTTACTAAGTAATAAACCTTACGATAATAATAGCACAACTAGTTGAGGAATTGTAATTAATGAAACCACTTACCACAAACTTTAAGTAAAATAAAATTGATTTAACTCAATTACAATGGAACTAAACTAGCGTTCCTTGTGTGTCCATTCAAATCAGAGGCGTGAGCTGTTGGAGCGGCAGAAGCTTACGCTTCTTCTCTCCAGAACGGTTTTAATTATGGGGATGCACTATCGGGTAATACTCCTTCAACAAAATTACCGCCAACTTCCAGGAAAATCCCAGGGTATCGGTTCTATGCTACGATCACCAGACCAAGAAGTCATTCCAGATCAAAGGCAGAACCCAAATGGTATACAGCTTAGACCACCTTGCCAAGAACGCCCAGTCGTATCAGCAGACTGTTCCCGTCGCCCCAGTCCACATCACCGGTCGTGGGCTCTCTAGTGGTTTCAGCAACACGATTCTGCATCCGAGTAGCAACCCATGGGACATCAGCGATTTTGGACTTATCAGGCTCGATGTCCACCACCACTAAGGTTTCATCGCCCAAGATCTTCATAGCCCTACGAAGACTACGTTTGGGATCCTGTTTTGGCTGGACGTAGGTACAGGTCTTTGCTTGGATAGGGGCTCCTTAACCTCGGGAGGCATCCTTACCGTAGATATCACATTAAGGTTAATTTTGCTTCAAAAGATTTGTGCCTTAATGGCAGCCCATTCCAGCCTAATAGAAATAAATTATAGTCCAGCTCTCTGGACTATAACATCAGCTACTTGTTTGGCACTCTTGAATGGGAAATCGCCAGCCTTCAGGACCTTACCAGCGTCTCCTGCTGTAAGCTCGACGTTTCCGGCCTTGCACTTTGTATCGGCTCCGTTTGGCATCGCAGCTAATAGCTCTGCAGGAGTGCCTATAGGGAACTTAGCGTTCTTTAGAGCGCCTTCGATCTGGGAATGAATCTCGTCTTTTACACTCATTTTCTCACCTATTACAATGCCTCCGTGTATCTTTATATACTTTAGCGTTATTAGAATATACTTAGTACATTTTAATGCAGTGGGCTAACCTTGAGCTATATAATGAAAACCTATTTATGAACCTTGTAATCAAGATTTGGGCATGGAATCAGACCTTCGTGACGAGATCGTAGCGATCAAGTCTCAGCTGTCAAATATTAACGAAAACTTAAAGAGGTTCATCGAGCGATCGAACCAGCAATATCTCGAGTCTATATTGGATGGCTGCAGAAGTAATTTCTCTGAGATTATAATAGAATACGCAACAGACGAGATTGAGCAGGGATTAGAGGAAAATATGATGAAGAATTGTCATATGAAAGAGGCGTGTAAATCAATATTCAGCGATTTGTTGAAAAGAAACATAGAACAGATTAAAGAGGGTAACGTCTCAGATGGATCGATCAATCAGACTAGGTCTAAGATGAAAGAACTAAGAGATAAAGCCCAATATGACCAGTGTGATAACTGTTTCTCGGAAGCTTCCAGAATTTTTGATAGGCAGATCGACCTAATGCGTTCTCTCAGGGTATATAGAGATGAGGGAGCGTTGAAAGATGCCATATCAACGGTGCCTGATGCGTATATAGTCGATGAGATGCTTGAGCCTCTAAGCAATGAACAACGAATGCAGATTATGAAGGCGCTCTCCACGGAAACAAAAACCTTTTCAGCGCTCTCATTAATTACAGGGCTTCGAGGCGGCAATTTATTATTCCACCTGCAGAAGTTGACGGGCAGTGGGATGATACTGCAAAGAAATGAGAGAGGGGACTACATGATCACCGAAAAAGGGTATATAGCGTTGAGCGGAATAGTCGGGATATATCAGAACTTGGAACCCCAAATAAAACAGGATAATGGATAGGGACTAACATGCAGCTTCCAATATCCTATCTCTCGGTCTAGAGAGATTAGCTATTATAGCCTGGATGCCCACGTCTAAAGGCGTGGGAGTAGTCACGGGTACGGAGATGCTGATGAGACCGATCAACCCCTCCTGGCCCTCTCTTCCAGCTTTACTGCGATGGCCTTTCCCAGTGACTTTGCTCTGTCCATGACCTCAGGCTCATCTTCAACGTTCCTATACTTTTTTAGAATCTTGACAGAGCCTTTGACGTAGGGCACGTTGTCGGGCAGGATCTCCAGGTAGCCTTTGTAAGTCTCCATTATGCCGTAGTCTCTTCCCGATACCTCAGGGCTGTAGGCGTTCCAGCCGGCGTACGCGCAGGTCTCTCCAGTACCACAGACGGAGCAGCACACTGTGCCCTTGGCAGACATGGTGTCCACCACGTCGAACTTGGCAAAGCGGAGAATATTTCCAAGCCATGTCTCCACGTCATTCTCAGCAGCGTACCCGACGGCGACCGCAGCTCCGATCTTACCTTTCGTCAGCATATTCACGTGTCTGAAAGCGTAAAGCCTCTCCATGAAAGCCTTTGTGAAGGCACTAGGCAACCCAAAGATGGTCGGTGACCCTACTACCAGAGCATCGGCTTTCATTATCTTTGGAGCTATCCACTTGAAGTCGTCATTTACCACACACTCGTTGGTATAAACGCACCCCATGCAGGCTCTACATGGTCCTATATTGACGTCGGAGAGCTTTATGAACTCGGTATCCGCGCCAGTAGCCTCTAGGATAGCCTTGACAAGCTTATCGGTGTTTGCGTTCTTGGTAGGACTTCCACTCACTCCGAGGACAAACAAGAGAATCACCAGGATTAACCTTAAGGTTGGGTGGCGTAATATACTTTTAGGTCATGGTTATAACCAATGGGCGGAGAATTGACCCTGCGCCAGGCAAATTTTTCTGCTAAAGGAGATGGTATTCCAAGGGATTAGGCTTTCAAATATATAGATCCTCAATGCATCTAACGATATCGGAAACGACAATCAATTAACAACCCAACAGACTGATAAAAAGAGATCGGATTGCTGGGTCTGTTGCAAAAGGGCCGGGTCGGTGTGAGGCATTGTTTGCCAGGTACAGACCAGATGCAGGATAATTAAACCAAATGCCAAGTGACATGGTCTTTTGCTGGCAAAAGTGAACGTGTAACAATATCATGAGTTATTAAAAAAGCTTACATTATATATTCGTCGTCAGACTGTTATGCTTGACCAGATACTTTCGACGTCCAAGTCGAGCCGAACTCCGTAACCACTCTTCTACAGTTGATGGTCGTGTATTCCTATAGACCTTGTCTTTTGGTAGTTGGAAACGTTAGTATCTACCAATCCATAATATAAATGGCGTATGACCCCTTCGCTTTAGAATCGAATAACTCTCTTTGAGCCAAAAACCGCTATCCGCAAAGCCAATGATTTATCTAAATATTATTATAAATTCAAGTTTGAATCGATAATCACCATGGTGCGCGGCGGCTTTTCGCTAATAGCGATTTTGGGGGCACCGATTTTCCTCAGAACCGTATTATGTGCGAGGTCCATCTGTCAGCGGGTGATAATAGAGCGAAATGCCAAACTAAAACTCCAGAAGTTGCCAAAAGTCTGCAGGCTGCACATGGTTGCTTTAGCGAGGAACAAGCATTAGGCTTCGTGATAAAGAACATGGACCTGTCCACATAGGCCTCGGAATCCAAGCGATAATGCTTGAAGATCTAGGTTGGGTAGTCTACAGAGGCTTATTTTCAGGAGGATTATCATCGCTAATAAGGCTTGCTTAGTGTTTATGTGGATAGGTCCGTTTTGTCGAAAGCAAAACTCAAATATTACAACGATAGCACCTACTTCTGGGGACATTATCTCATGCTAAAATATCTGCCCGTAATTGCGGCGTTCCTGTTGCTGTTAAGCGGTACGCATGCGACGGCCCTTGATTGGCTCGGGAACCCTGAAGGAAAAGCTGGTGACGCGAACGACATCAAGAACGCTGCGAGCTTATCTATAAATGGCACGAAATTTGAGGATTTAAACGGAAATGGCAGATTTGATGGTGATGAGCGAGGCCTCTCCGGGTGGGTAATCAGGTTAAAACTCGACGGTAGAGAGATTTCCAATACTACCACGGACGACTCGGGAAAATATTCATTTACAAACCTAGCTCCTGGTAAGTATACTGTAGTGGAGGATCAGGATGCAGGATGGGAACAGAGCGTTCCAGGTAGCTGGTACTATACTATTAACTTAATCGCCGAAAACGCAGATAAAGTTGATTTTGGTAGCGCCAGATTTTCTAAAACATCTGATGAGAACGATGTTAAGGTAGGCCCAGATGACGAGACCCATTTTATGGGTATGCCAGGGACGTACGAGGGTGAGCTAGAAGCACGTGGGAGAGCGCCTTGGGCGTATATCCCCCCAGATTAAGTGGTTATACAGTAGAACGATCCCAGGAATACATCTCAGAACGGTTCCGGATGTGGACACATAGTAAAAAGTGCTGCTGGGCAGCATCGTTGCTGCCCAGAATATTTTCTATCCATGTAAGGGGATATTCAAGACCAAACAGGATCGAACACCCACCACCCATAATTTTTGGCCGAGTAGTCTAAATCCATGGTTAGTCTAAATATGCCATTAGGGCGGTAATGCCCTATAGTACCGCCGCTAATTTTCTCGTCTCCCTGTCCCCAGCTGTTTAGGATAATCCAATAACGATTATTAGGGTCTGTATCATCGAACCCTATACACACAACGGCATGCCCAGTAGCGTCCTTTGGATTCGCTGGCATTTCCACGTCTTTCCAAACCTCATCTTCAACACGCGGATCATGCTTCCAGAACTTTATGAATCTATCCCACTGAGGTGTATCGAGGTACATAGCGAGATATATGGCGTTATGTCCTTTGAGCACTTTTTTAATCATATTAATGGCTTCTTCTCTGTCCCGGGCCTGCATTACCTTGATCTTTTCTGCCTCCAGCGACTTGATATAATAGTGGGTGTCAGTGAATATATACCCTGGCGGCATCGTGGTTGTACCATCATTACACCCCTTCACAATCGCTTTAGCACACGGACAACCCCCCACCGCAGGACAATTACTGCACCCACAACACCTAGACCCATCAATGTACCCAGCGTATCCATTATCCCAAGGTATCACCTGTTGTTTACCATTCATCGTTGAGTTACCACTGTAGAACTCTGCAAACAACTCCGGATTCCCTGAGCAGCACGCCCAACAGGTTTTGTTCTCCGCATCTCGATAAAAGTTAGAATTTAAAAGCTGGATGGATAATCGCACTGGATACTTTTGACCTTTATCTCTTAGATGTTTAGCAAGGCTTGCCTCAAGACAGGTTGTACCCGTCCAGACCCAGCAATTTAGACGATACCTTTGAGGGCGGTTTGGGCCACGACTACGCCTACTTGGTAACCGGGTTCCTTATCCTCAAACCTGCTTGATGTCAGAGCCAGAAAATCTTCGAACTCGAAGTACACTGGTATATCCGTCCGGTTTTGCAGTATAGAGTTGTAGCCAGCCTTGATGTCGTCGTCGGGCATTTCAGCAGCTACCTGTTCCAAGACGTCAATTGAGCCTTAACGCACTGTTATAGTATCATACGTACAGTTCACTCCGGCAACGCCAGCTATAGCTAGCGTTGGCCTTTTATCACCGTAACTGAACTCAGGGCCATGGCCAGGCCGGCGAACTCAGGCTTGAAGGTTATCCCAAAGGAGGGATAGAGGGCTCCTGCAGCCAGGGGTATCAGGGCGCTGTTATAGGCAGAGGCGCAGAATAAGAGGCGCGGAATATATTCTGCTTCACCCTGGAGATGACCTTGCGGCTGAGCTGAAGGGCGGCTACGGCATCAAGGAGGTCATTTCTTATGAGGGGCGATATCTTCTGCATCAAGGCCACATCGGTGCTGCTTCCAATGGCTATTCATACATCGGCTTGGGCTAAGGCCGGAGCGTCGTTGATGCCGTCTCCAACGAAGGCCACGGCATCTCCCGCCGCCTGAAGTCGTCATCTGGCTTCTTCAGGGCGATCTCCAGGGCTCCCACGCACATGGCGCAGACCATTCCTGCAACCTTGATCTCGGCCTTTTTATTAGTCATGGCTATGTCACCTAAGTTTTCTATAGGATGCTACGAGCAACTGCTACATGAAGCGCTCAAACCTCTCCTTGCCGGCCTTGCAGATGGGGCAGACCTCAGGAGGCCTATCCCTGGCGCAGAGGTAGCCGCAGACCAGACATCTCCATACAGGGGCAGAGAGCTTGAGACCTCCTGGAGATGTTATCGAAGCTGTGGATTGGAGAAACTGAGCTGAACGGGCCCTCTCCACAGGAGACGGCCTCCTTTCGGGCACTGGTCTCAGCTCTTTTTCTCCTTTGGCGATCTCTTTTGAGACGTAAAGGCAGCAGTAGCAGGCGCCGTGATCTATAACGTCCTGATCCCTGTAATAGCAGGGGCAGATGATGTCCAGGTCGGTCTTCTTATCGTTTGCTGCCAACCTGCATGGGCAAGCCCTGTATCCATATCTGCGCTCGTTTTTGATGATGCCTCTGAGGAGCTCCTTGGTGAACTCCACGTCTGGATTGAGGTTGTAGCCGCCCTGTTTGGCCTCCCTCTCTAGCCTGGAGTAGAGCTTATCTACCTCCTCTTGAGTGGGCTCCTCTGCAGGGCTTGTTACCACATGGCACATTTACCAAGGGCCTCCTTAATCTCCTTCTCATTAAAGCCCACTATGACCTTATCCCCTACAACCAGGGTCGGAAAGGAGATGCTTGGATTGATGCGCCTTAGCTCTTCGATGGCCTCCTCCCTCGCATTGCTCTTCAAGAGGTCTACGTAGGCGTACCTGAAGCCCACATTCGACTTGGTCAGCATTTCCTTGGCCTTCTTGCACCAGATGCAGGTGCTCAGGGCATAGAGAGTAATGGGACCATTATCAGCGCCTTCAACACTCTCGTAGTTCACAGTCTCACCGGCTTTAGATCATGGTTGGATGAGATAAATAATCTTCTTTTTAGCGGATAAATCCCTTAAAGCGTTAATCAATATATACAAAAGAAAAATGATGGTTGGACGGAGTAACTACTGGATGGATACAGAGGACACCTGGCTCCGCAGCTCTTCCTGGGCCTCCTGCTCCCTCCTCTCGCAGAGGCTTCCAGCCACCCGGACGAAGAACCACCAGTGAGCGAAGAGGACCAGGCCCCAGCCCACCAGGGGATAGTAAGTCATCCAGCGGAACTTCTTGGGTATGTAAACCATGTTCAGTATCACCCATAGGGTGTTGATGGCTACGTAGAAGAGGATATGAATTCCAAGAAGGGTATCCTGCTCCTCCTCTTGAGACTGCCTAAAGAGCTTATTAAATTGATCGAGATTTTCAGCCATAGTTAAGACCACCTCTCCAGGTCCTCAAAAGGACGTCTGGGCACCTCCTTCAGCCGGCCCAGCCAGGGCCCTCTCCTCTCTGAACTTGCAAAGCTTGTCCACGTTCCTAACGTAGAACCACCAATGAATGAAGACCAAAAGGCCCCAGCCTACCACAGGGTAGAAGGCGATCCATCTGTACCTGGAGGGGACAAGGTTTAAAACCAAGAGTATCCACACGGCGTTGACCACCACGTAGGCCAGAGCATGAAGGCCCAGGAGGGCGTTTTGGTCTTCGATCTGGGATTTCCTCAGAATCGTCCTGTACTTTTCTAAACTCCCACCGGTATTTCCAGCCATGTCTAACACTCCCAAATTAAAAACAGCCTTCATTGTTATAATGTGTTGAGAATATATGAATCTTGTGGGGGTGAAAAAGGATTTCAAGCTTGCGGTATGTGGTCACTTAATGAAGCGCCGTTTATTGAAGACTCAATTGTAATACTTATCGGCCGCTTAAACATCCGTCCGGGAAAAATCGAAGCACTCGGAAGCCTTTAATTCTACCTGGAGAGATCCTCGGCCCATGCTTCTTAGATTAGCCCTTTTAATTCTGATCCTCTGAATTTCTGCCGCAGCAAGGCCCGACGAGGCCTCCGGGGTTATCCATTCGGTGGATAAGGGGGATATCTTCAACGTGGACGGCTTTGGCAAGGTTGATCTGTCAGGCATAAGGATCTTTCTGAACATCGATGACGGCACTGGGAGATATACCGGAGGGACAGCGGACTGCATGATCTACCTGAGTACCCCCGACGGCATGTCCGATCTCAATAGAAACATCAACCATATGGTGATAGATTCAGTCCACGGATCAGTAAGGAACAGCTCTGAAAGCGAATTTCGTTTATCTAACGGATCGAAGGATTAAGTGGCAGTGGAAATTGCTTCCTACCTTAAACCCGCTAATATAGGGAATAGATCGGGTTTTTGACAGGCTATTTGGGCAATAGATTCCTGTCCAAGCGGAAGCTTAATTAACCCCTATTCCCTATACAAAGAACATGAATCCTCGGACAAAAAATAGTTAGAAGATCCAAGAAATAAAGGAGTTAAGTGCTCTAAATAAAGCAGCACGACACAAAGCGTCATGTCTACTATTTTATAACATATTGGGGCCAATCCCAAAATGAAGTTATAACGACATAAGTAACGCAGGAAGAATTTTAATCCTGTCAAACCGAGAAATGTCTGAACAGAATGCTTATGAGCTATACAAGAAAAGAGATATTGCTGAGGGCTATTTGATACCTATAAGTCGATATTATATGCTAATAGGTTATATTTGCATAGCGATGAACGCCTGTTCGGGCATGTGTTTATCGTCTCCCTATATCTCTACGGATATTGTAAAGCCGAATCGATGTTGAAGAAGGCCGAGTTAAATAAAACTTTAACTCCATCGAATTTATTATTCGAATTTGTTAAGATGTGAGATATACCGCATTAATTTTGGTGAAGAGAGCGCAGTTATGGAAATTCCTAAAAAGTTTCGTGGTCTAATAAGGGTAGAAAGGGCACTCGGAGGTGGTTTCACCTATGGTGATATGGTAACCTATAAAGGTATTGGAGAAAAGGGAGACCGCCTGGATAAAGGGAGTATGTTTGAAAGGGTGCTGTTGTCGACTACTTCGGAGGGATTGCTGCCGAGTTCCCTAAAGTCCCAGCCATTTTGATTTAGCTATCCTACGATCAAATGATCCCTGCAAACCTCTCCTTTTATCCTTTATATTCCCTGGCAATGCCTATATAAAGGGTATGAAATATCTGAATTTTAGCATAGCCTTTTGGCAGAGCCCTCTTCCTCTCAGTCCTTTTTGTTTCTGGATGCCCAACTTCCTGTCAGCTTTCCCTCCAGGGCCATTCTCCCTAGGCGGGCATCCACCTTCTCGTCCAGAGTCGCAGGACGAGTGTTCTCCAGGGGGGTCCCAGGAAGCGGCATGAAGAGGTGGGCTCTAACCCTTCCTCCCCTAGCCACTATTCTCTCTGCCAAATGAAGGGTCATCTCCTGGTCCTCAGAAGATTCCATGGGAAGGCTGAAGATCAGGTCCACGTGGGGTGTTACCCCGTGATCAAGACATCTCTCGCAGGCCTCCTCTACTTCGCCAGGATCGTGGCCCCGGCCTATGGCCTGAAGGACCTTTGGGCTTCCTGACTGGCCGCCAATGTTGAGGGATCTATTGGCACAGTATCTAGTCAAGAGCTCCAAGGCCTGGTCCGAGACGAACTCCGGCCTCACCTCCGAGGGAAAGGTGCCAAAGTAGATGGGCCTTCCAACCTCGGACAGAGCTTTTAGCAAAGCTTCTACCTTTTCTAGCCTTGGTCTAAAACCATCTGACCCGTAAGCCAGGGAGTTGGGGGAGGTGAATCTCATATCTTTGAGCCTCCGGGCATACTCCACGATCAGGGGTATGGACCTGTGACGCATCCTTCTTCCAAAGAGCCTGGGCGTCTGGCAGTAGGCGCACCGGTTGGGGCATCCCCTGCTTATCTCCACCGGGGCTTTGGGCCCGAGGCCGAAGGGAGGGAACTTATCAAGATCTGCTGGAGGCCTTGGGCCCGTGTATCTGACCTTTCCATCGACATTGAAGGCTATTCCTCGGACATCCTTTGGATCTTTACCTCTGAACAGGACTTTTATCAGTTCAGGAAGCGCCTCCTCTCCCTCGCCTACAACCACGTAATCGAAGATCTCCAGGACCTCCGAAGGCCTGGCAGAAGGATGGGGGCCACCGGCGATGTAGATGGACTCAATACCCTCATCTTTGGCCTTCCTGACCTCCTGGTAAATCTCCTCTGCTTGGGGTGTGGCCAGGCTGTAGAGCATTACTCCGGGCCTGGGGCGGTCCGAGAGCTCAGCATCCACCAAGGGCAAAAGGGCTGCTATGCTGTAGAGGTTCTTCTTGGACTTTCGAAACCAGACTTTATCGTTAACTTTTTTGTTATTTGATTTGAGTTTAAGCAAGGTTCCTCGCCGCGACGGGCACTACATCGAACCTGTTCACATTCACCATATCCTTATCCTTCAGCTTGAGCTCAGGTATTACCGAGAGGCAGAGGAAGGATAGGGTCATGAATGGATTTCTTAGAGGGCATCCTATCTGCCTGGCATTGTAGTTCAGGAGGTCTATGCTCTCTTCCCTCTCCCTTATGTGCTTATCAGAGAGGAGGCCCGCTATAGGCAGGGGTAGGTTGGCCTTGACCTTTTCATCTTTGACCATTGCCAGCCACCCGCCCACGCAGATAACTGCCTGGGCAGCACAGAGCAAATCCCTTGGAGAGGTGCCGACAACGGCGATATTATGGACATCGTGGGCAACGGGGGTTGCCAAGGCATCGCTCTTTAACCCGAACCCCTGAACAAATCCCAGGCCCATAATGTCCGTGGTCCTGTGCATTTCTATCACCGCCATGACCAATATGTTCCGGCTAATGTCGGCGACAGCTCTTCCCTCGGAGGTCTTGGCTGGTAGAAGAAGGGGTTTTATCACTATCTGATCCGGGATCAACCCTATGATTCCTATAAAATCGATCTCAGGCACAGCCGGGATCTCTAATCTCTCTAGACTGAGATCTCTCATCCTCATGGCAGATCCCTTGGGAATAATAGGGCTTGGAAGAGGCACCAGTATGCGCCTATCCTCGGCCATCATTCGGCCGTCCTTGAAGACATTCTTAACCCAGAGGTTCTCCCGATCGTCCAGGACGATTATATTTGCCTTGAATCCAGGAGCAATAGTCCCATGATCTTTTAAGCCGAAGTACCTGGCAGCGTTGAGGGATGCTATCTGCAATGCTAGGCTCGAATCCATGCCGCTTTGAACTGCGACCTTGATCATGAAGTTAATATGCTCCTCATCATGTATATCCAAAGGGTGTCTGCCGTCCGAGCTGAACATGAACTGCCTGGAGCTTAAGGGGGTTACCAGGTAGAGCAGATCCTGGAGGTTTTTGGCTGCATTTCCATCGCGGATCATGGCGCTCATCCCCAGGCGAAGCTTCTCTCTTGCCTCCTGTAGGGATGAGCATTCGTGGTCTGACCTGATCCTTGCTGCCCGATACGCTTGGAGATCCCTGCCGGAGCGCCTTGGAGTGTGGCCATCGATGTTTTTTGACCTGGCCATCCTCATCTTCTCCAGGGCTACTGGGTCCCGGTAAATGATTCCGGGATAATTCATGACCCCGGCCAGTCCATGAATCCTCTCATGATTAATGAGTTCTTGTAGGGCCTTGACCTCCAACTCTGTCCTCGATGCCTCTAGGTGCGTGGCAGGTGCGTAGGAGGGAAGTATGGCTCAAACGTTAAGATGTACATCTTTGGATGATTCCAGGATATAGTGCATGCCTTCCATTCCGAGGGCATTAGCAATCGCGTGAGAGTCCGTCACTTATGTGGTGATCCCCTGCGGCACCACAGCCCTGGCATACTCGGGCACGGTGACCATGGTGCTCTCTAGGTGGACGTTGGCGCCTATTTATGAAGCCCGGGGTCAGAACAGAGCCGCTCAAGTCCAGGGATTTTCTGGCGCTGGCGCAGTCAAACCCTACCACTCTGCCTCTGTGTATTGCCACATCCGCCCTGCGAACCTCTCCAGAGAGAGCGTTTATAAGCTCTAATCCTTCTATGAGGGGATCTACCTCCGTTTCTCCTCGGGCGGCCATGATGAGATCTTCCAGAGGCTCCAGGGATTCCTGGGATTCCATGGCTCCAGAGATCGCCCTGAGGATATTTAAATGGGTTTCCTTCTTCTTCTGCTACTCCTGCTACCATAAAAGGCCCATCCATCTTTACATCCGAACCCTTGTACCCATCGCCAAAAATATTAAATAGATTACTATCTACCCCCCTTGTTATAATTGAGCGACCACAGGATAAACTTAAATCGAATGGTCCAAAATAAACCCAGGGTGTGCGGGAAGTGAAAGATATTCTGCTCAAGGTTGCCAAGGCTTATCCCAATGACTCGGCCAGGGGCATAGCCAGGCTGGACCCCAATGCTCTCCTGGCCCTCAGGCTCTCCCCGGGGGATATCATAGAGATCGAAGGCAAGAGGATCACCGCAGCCAAGGTCTGGAGGGCTGACCGGCAGGACTGGTCCCAAGACTACATCAGAATTGATGGCTTCATAAGGCAGAACGCGGGGGTGGGCATAGGCGACAGGGTCAAGGTGAGCAAGGCCAATTACGAGGACGCGGTGAGGATTGTCCTTGCACCTCCCACGGGCTCCCATATGCACTACGGCGAGGAGGCCGCTGATCTCATCAGGCGCCAGACCCTGAAGCGGCCGGTGGTGGCGGGGGACATCCTTCCCATCATGAGCTCCGCCAGCCACCCATTCATAGGCAGGATGGAGGCGGTCCCCCTGGTGGTCACGGAGACCGAGCCCGGAGACGTGGTGGTCATAAGCGAGAAGACCGAGATCCTTCTTTTGGAGAAGCCAGCCAAAGGCGTAAGCTCGGTCAGGGCCACGGGTACCACCTACGAGAACGTGGGAGGCTTAAAGACTGAGGTTCAGAGGGTCAGGGAGATGATAGAGCTTCCCATGAAGCACCC
>DAXJ01000117.1:0-12540 GCA_002506335.1 Methanosaeta sp. UBA114 | reverse complement strand
CTCATAGCCAGGGCAGTGGCCAACGAGAGCGGTGCCAACTTCTTCTCCATAGCAGGCCCAGAGATCATGTCCAAATATTACGGCGAGTCCGAGCAGAGGCTGCGAGAGATCTTCGAGGAGGCCAACCGCAGCACTCCGTCCATCATCTTCATAGATGAGCTGGACTCCATCGCCCCCAAGAGGAGCGAGGTTACTGGGGAGGTGGAGAGAAGGGTCGTGGCCCAGCTCCTGTCCATGATGGACGGTTTGAAGGAGCGGGGACAGGTGGTCGTCATAGGCGCCACCAACCGCTTGGATGCCATAGATCCAGCTCTAAGAAGGCCAGGGCGTTTTGACAGGGAGATAGAGATCGGCGTCCCCGACAGGAATGACAGGGTGGAGATCCTACAGATTCACGTCCGTAGCATGCCCGTGGATGAAGAGGTCAACCTGGGGGGTTTGGCCGATAGGACCCACGGCTTTGTGGGCGCAGACATCAATGCCCTCTGCAAGGAGGCAGGCATGAAATCCCTGAGGAGATACCTGCCCGACCTGGCCACCGAGGACGAGATCCCCAGGGAGATCATAGATAAGATGTCCGTAACCAGAAACGACTTCGAGGAGGCCTTAAAGGAGATAGAGCCCAGTGCCATGAGGGAGGTTCTGATCGAGATCCCCAAGGTTACCTGGAGCGATCTGGGTGGGCTCAGTATGCAAAAGCAGGAGCTCATAGAATCCATAGAGTGGCCTCTAAAAGAGCCTGAAAGGTTCCACAAGATGGGCATCCGCCCTCCCAAAGGCGTCCTGCTCTATGGCCCTCCAGGCACGGGGAAAACCATGATCGCCCAGGCGGTGGCCAATGAGATCAATGCCAACTTCATAAGCGTCCGGGGACCTCAACTCCTCTCCAAGTGGGTGGGGGATTCTGAGAAAGCCATCCGCGAGGTCTTCAGAAAGGCAAGACAGGTATCGCCAGCCATCATATTCTTCGATGAGTTGGACTCCATCGCCCCCATCAGGGGGATGGACGAAGGAAGCCGGGTCACGGAGCGAGTTGTAAACCAGCTTCTGGCTGAGCTTGATGGATTGGAAACCCTCAAAGACGTTATGGTCCTGGCAGCGACGAACAGGCCGGATATGATAGATCCCGCCCTGCTTCGCTCCGGAAGGTTCGACAGGCTCCTGATGATTGGGCCACCCGACAAGTCAGGAAGGCACGAGATCCTCAAGATCCATACAGCGAAAATTCCCAATGTCGAAGATGTTCAGCTTGAGGAGCTCTCCGAGCTCACCGAAGGGTATGTGGGCTCGGACCTAGAGGCCCTCTGCCGCGAGGCGGTCATGCTGGCCATGAGGGAGAACCTGGAGACTGTGGGTATGGACCATTATCGCGAGGCCTTGAAAAAGGTGAGGCCGAGCATTGAGGAGAGCATGGTCAACTATTACGAGAGAATCAATGAGAGGTTCAAGGGCGGCGTCAAGATGGAGCCCGGCTCCTACATAGGCTACAGATAAGTATAGAACGGGCGGATCGGCCGCTGATAGGTTATATTAATATAGGCCGGTGAAGGCAAAGCTCAGTCAGGTCACATGTAGTTCGGAGTTCGAGTCCAGGGGGATCAAGGAGAAATGGCCAAGGTTTACGCCGGAGACATCGCGGGAAAGGCGGTAGTCACCATCGAGGGAACGGTGATGGGCGATGTCGATAACATGATCTTCGATGTGAATACTGGGATTTTGGTGGATCTGGTGATAAAACCAGATGCTGAGCTAAATCGTCAGAAGTACAGGGTGGAGGGGAAGTTCATCCTGGTGCCTTTCAGCTCGGTCTGCGCTGTGAGGGATTATATCGTAGTGGATGACAACAGGGCTATAAAGAAATGAACCTCCGTTGCCGAATCTATCTTCAATCTATCGAGATCTTGTTAAATTTATAAAATAAAAATTGGAAAAGCGTATCGTTAAATTATTACTAAAAGGCCTTTCCCAGGGCCATCGCCTTTTCTAGAAGATCCTTTCTGCTCTTGACTGCATCAGGGCTGCCGCCATTGGCCATCTTTACAATCCCTGTCAACTGAATGCCAACCAGCTTGAGCACATTGGCAAACTCTTGGATGGCTCCATTGAAGGCGTTCTCGTCAGGATTGCCCTGACTGGTCACAATCACTGCCTTCTTTCCAGGCTTTACGCGGGAGTTGAAGTTGCTGTCCACTAAGGAGTACATCCTGTCCTCCATGAGCCTGAACTGTCCGGTGAACTGGAAGAAGTAGATGGGAGATCCAAAGACTATTGCATCCGCCTTCTGTAGTGCCTCCAAAAGTTTTGAGACATCGTCCTTGAGCTGGCAGTTTTCATGGGCCTTGCAGTAGCCGCAGCCCTGGCACCCCATGTAGCTCATCTCATTCAGGTAATACTTCTCGGTTTGATAGCCGGCCTCCTTGGCACCATCCAGGACGGCCTGGACCAGGGTGTCAGTGTTGCCGTTTTTTCTTGGGCTTCCAACGATTCCTATAGCCTTCATTCGGTTCTTCCCCTACTACTAGATGACCTCATGGTATTTCAAGCCCCTACAGTAGGCTATTATAGTTACTTTCCTTTTAGTTCGATTAGCCCAAAGTCCAAGGTTTTTACTTTCTTCTAAAAAAACAAACCCCGCGTGGTGGGCTGGATGTAATACTACGGTATTAAACTATTTTTCTTTAAAAACAGAATTAATTGGACTACATCGCTACGTTGTGGTCGTAGTTCAATTGTTTTTGTAAAGGATTGAACTATGAGATAGATGCAGAATCAACGCCTGGACAATATGAGGCAATCCTGGCATCGTTGGTCCCAACAGCTTCTACGAGGCATTTGTGTACGAATAAATTAGGACAAGGTGAATAAAACGGGTGTGGTCAGTATTGTGATGAATAATGCCCGTGGGCATGGGATGAGCAAGGCCACGGCGTGGGAAATCACAGGTCATGACTGCACTCAAACAGATTTCGGGAAGCCAACTTATTCTGACTGGACGTATAATCCCCCGACCCACGGATTATAAAGTGCCTGTGAAGCCACTACATTGTACATTGGCTCCCGGAGCATAAGCGGCCACCGCGTGCGATTTCATATGCGGCCGCTGTGTGCGGTTCTGAAAGTATACAAACGGACTGAAGGAACGTTGAATTAAATAGGACTAAGTTATATAATAATGATTTAATGGCCTTATCATTGACCGATGAATGGATGCTGCAGGGCATGGTCGGCGACGAGAATTCATGTAGGCTCAGGCCGCCTGATTGTGTAATCGATGTTGGGTCGTGCCGCAAAAATAATGTCTTCAAAGACAAGATCTTGATATCGGGTTGGAAGAAAGCCCATCGATTTTCGGGTACGATTAAGAAAGATGGCGGTGCAAGCCTCGTGGTAACCTCATCAAACGAGGTCTGGTTACGTAATCGATTTAATAGGCGTGTTTTCAACTCATCTACGTATTTTTTAATTTTAATTTTTTCCCAACAATTTAGGAAATAGCGTACTAAATGCGCTTCATGTACTGGGTGGTTAACCATTGACATTCGTACAATAGCAAGAAAACCAGCTCTGTGGCTGGAGCGTGAACAAATCTTGGCTGATGAATATAACGAGCTACATTTGGTATCATTCGCCACACGTAGGCGCATTAGGATTGGAGATAATATCGCAGATGGTAATAGCAGTGCTATCGGTAACTCTGGGGTATTAGACGTGAAAGGAGGCACTATCATTATCAGGAATACTGCCCAAAATCACTCGGCGATTGATAATTCAAATGTTGGGGTAATCACCGTACACGACGGTGTCCACATATCCGATAATCGCGACATGCATAAACCAGGCAGACCTATCCATAGCGAGGGCATTATGAACCAAGGTGTTCCTTGAGAGTTAAAGAGCCCAGTCCCTGCACCGGGCTCAAATATTTCTATTCTATATTTGCCATCGCAGACCATCGAAACGTTTGACCCCTAATCAAACTTAAATATTATAGAAGTCATGGCTTCACTCAGGGGGGTAAAGTGTAGACTGACGGTGGCAGTGTTTCTACGTCAGAAGAGATATTCATGACAGAAATGCCAATCAAGCCATAAATGTCAGAACAGTCAAGACTGCCATAACCGCTTGATAATCCAGAGCAGGCTTTTATATGCCTTTAGTAATAATGGAAAATGTCGTTCTTTAAAAATGGTACTCTGGGCCTTTCATATACTTTCATACATAGCCTTTGCACCTCACTTTTCGTGCGGAAAGGTTTAACCATTCTGGGGAAGTCTTTACGGGCAATGACTCGAATTGCGCTGTTTGCTCTTATTGGGCTCCTGGCTCTAGCTATGGCCTCCTCTGCCAGCGATTCTCCGGTAGGCTCAACCAAGGTTCTGATGCAGACCTCCATGGGCAACATAACCATACAGCTCTACGATGATATGCCCATCACCGCCGGAAACTTCCAAAGCCTGGTGGAAAAGGGGTTCTATAACGGTCTGACCTTCCACAGGGTTATAAACGGCTTTATGATCCAGGGCGGAGATCCGAGTGGCGATGGCTCGGGTGGGCCGGGATATGCGATCAAGGATGAGCTTCCAAACAAGAACCGTAACGTCCGGGGCGCTTTGGCCATGGCCAACGCCGGGCCCAATACCGGCGGCAGTCAATTCTTCATCAATCAGGTAGACAACAGCCAGGACTTGGATGCCAACTACCCTGTCTTTGGCCAGGTGGTCTCGGGGATGGACATCGTGGATAAGATCGCCCGGGTCAAGACCAACGCCCAGGACAAGCCCTTGACTCCTGTCAAGATCATCAAGGCAGAGATCCTGTCTTAAAGGCCCCTGGCTAGGGCATTCTTCTTTTGGTTTTCTGACCGGAGATCTTTTTCACAGCCTTCCACCATTAACCTTTTTACAGATCGCTGCACATTAATTGCTGAACGCTCTGTAGATGGAGAAGATCACATGGCAGAAGAAGCTCAAGCTAAGGACAATAAGATCCTTCTGGAGACGAGCATGGGCAACATCGTCCTCCAGCTCTACGACGACATGCCAGTCACCACTGGCAATTTCAAGAAGCTGGTAGAGAAGGGGTTCTATGATGGAGTGATATTCCACAGGGTCATTGATGGCTTCATGATCCAGGGCGGAGACCCAACAGGCACGGGCGCGGGCGGCCCAGGCTACGCCATCAAGGACGAGTTCACAAGGAAGAACAGGAATGACCGGGGAACAATCTCCATGGCCAATGCCGGGCCGAATACCGGTGGCAGCCAGTTCTTCATCAACCTGGTAAATAATAACTATCTGGACAAGGCCCATCCAGTCTTCGGCAAAGTGATTGAGGGCATGGATGTGGTGGACAAGATTGAGAAGGTGAAGACCAATGCCCAGGACAGGCCGTTGACCCCGGTTAAGATCATAAAGGCAATAGTTTTGGCTTAAGATCCGTTAGGTGCCCTTAGATTTCAATGGCTAACTTTTTTTAAAACCGATAAATCACTTTGCTATCACTGCGTTGGAGCCTCGCTCTTTATGATCTCCGAGGATACCACAATCCCTCTGCAGGTCCCTAGGTTAATGGAAAGAAGCATCCCCTTCACCTTTCCCTCCTGGATAAGGGGAGTGCCACTGTCCCCGGGCCCTGGCAGGTTCCTGGGTTGAAGGACGATGTAGACCACTGACCAGCTTACATCGGAGACCATGCAATCCATCTTCCTTGCGATGTTTTCCAGGGAGGCTTCTCCCAAGTTGGGCTTCTCCAAGACCGAGGGCTGGCTGGCTGCCAGGAGGGGGAAGTAGGCCAGATCAGCGGTGGGAGCGAAGTGGGATACCTTTGCCTTCTGGTTTCCAATTCTTAGCTGGCTTGTGCCTGCCAGGCGGAAGATGTGGGCCGGGGCCACCCCCATGTATCCCTTGCCGTGAGGTATCACGGCGCCCATGACGCCGCCGCTGTTTCCGCAGAGGAAAAAGTCACCTGCCTTGAGCATGGAATTACCGTTATCTCGATGCGCTTAATTACGCTTTTGCATGATTGAAGGGTCTTTATCACAATCATTCCTTTACCAGGGCCTCGGTTTACTCGCTCGGCTGAGGTAGTGGAGATATATCGGCGGCTGCCTGTTTCATAGCCGAGGGCTTTTTGAAGGTCAGTATCCCGCCGGCGATGAGAAGTATCCCGGCCAGGGCCCAGGAGGTACTCTTCCACAAGGACAGAACCTCTTACAGTGGTCGGTTAGATAATATGGACCTCATGAGACTGGCGCCCTTTCGGACATGGAAACATGGATATTTTAAGAAATGGATATTTTCAGAAGCCTGAGGTGAGATGGATGGTTCCTAAGGGTGTATCCAGCCACGGTATGGTATACGATCCCCTATGGCATTGATCCTAGTAGTAAGATGATATCTTACAAGTGAATGCTCAGGCAACCGTTACGATAATGGCGATCACGGCGAAGGCCATGGCCATTTCAGGTGTCTCTGGCATCAAATTTACTCTCATCTCCTTTCCAGGTATCCGCTTGTGGTTGGTTTTGGTCACCCAGGCTATCCACTTCTCGTGCTATATCAATGCATCGGACTTTTGAGCGCTTACCATGATCTTATCCTTGTATAATTGTATCCATGGTAATACGATGACGCTATATCTACACAATTTGCGATATATATTATGGGATAACCTACTTATCGAAGGTTTATAAAATTAACTTTTGTATCGTATGGTAATTATGGCCAATTGGATATTGGAAAAACACCCAAATAGCATTGCAAACGCCATTGGAGTTTTACCTTTAAGCTGAAGCTCTTGGATTAACAAAGGTGACGTCTTCAGATACTACTTTCTTCATGGGCGGCTCCACTGTTGGATTCCACTGATAATCGATCTAAAGCCGCATTAGGCCAAAGGTAAACTGCTGTAGTCCTCCCTTCTGACGATCGTTTTTAAATCTTCTCTTAATCCTTCCATTTGGTTTCTCAAGCCCAATCTTTTTATCTTTATTTTATCTAAGCATGATCTATGTCATCCCTAGCAGGAGAGGTCGGCGGCCTTATCCTTGAAAATCCGGTCATGCTCGCTGCCGGCATCCTAGGCACCACAGGAGCCTCCCTCCGGCGTGCCGCCATGGCCGGTGCGGGCGCTGTGGTGACCAAATCGGTGGGCTCTATCCCCAGGGACGGACATCCCGGGCCCACCGTGGTCCCCTTGGACATCGGCCTCATCAACGCCATGGGTCTTCCCAACCCTTCTTATAGGGAGTTTCAAGAAGAGATCGATATCGGCAAGACAGGGGGTATCCCAGTCGTTGCAAGCATCTTCGGCGCCGATCCTGATGAGTTCGCCTCCATCGCTTCAGGCCTGACGGCCGATGCCTTCGAGCTTAACCTCTCCTGTCCCCACGCCGAGAAGTACGGAGCTGAGCTCGGGCGCTACCCCGAGGCCGTCCAATCGGTCACTAAAGCAGTAAAAGCCCGCGTAAGGGTGCCTGTCTGGGTGAAGCTCACCCCCAACACGGCGGATATCGTCGAGCTGGGGCTGGCGGCCCAGGACGGAGGAGCTGATGCGGTGGTGGCCATAAACACTTTGAAGGCTATGGCCATCGATATAGAATCCGGTTACCCGATTCTTGGAAATAGGTTCGGAGGACTGTCAGGCCCGGCTATTAAGCCCGTGGCTGTCAGATGCGTTTACGATCTCTCCTCAGCCCTCGATATCCCCGTCATCGGGGCTGGCGGCGTTTCCTGCTTTGTGGATGCCATAGAGATGATCATGGCAGGGGCAAGCGGAGTGCAGATAGGCACGGCCCTTCAGAGGGGCTACGGCGTTTTTGGGGAGATAATCGAGGGCCTCTCGGCGTACTTGGAGAGAAGATCCATGCGCTTGAGCGATCTACGCGGCTTGGCCATGAGGCGGACATGAGCCCTAAATCCGAATCTCCATCGACTTTGGCTAAATCCGTTGACGCAACTATCCTGGCGGTTCGTCAGGAGACTCCCAACGTGAAGACTCTGACCTTCGACTTATCCCTGGATCCAAAGGCCGGCCAGTATCTCATGGCCTGGATTCGCGGCCTGGATGAGATACCCATGGGATTTTCGGGGCCCAGGGAGATCACAGTTCACGAGGTCGGCCAGGCCACAAAAGCCCTGGCAAACTTTGAGCCGGGAAGAAGCCTGGGCCTAAGAGGGCCTCTGGGCAATAGCTTCATCCTCCGGGGTGATAATATCCTTCTCATCGGCGGGGGAGTGGGGATTGCTCCTCTGACCTTCCTGGGAGAGGCCGCTAAAGCCCAGGATATCGATGTCACGTCTCTTATAGGCTTCAGGTCCTCGGCAGATGTTTTGTTCAAGCAGAGGCTGGAGAAGCTTGGGGATCTGGCGATCACCACCGACGATGGAAGCATGGGAATCCATGGTTTTGCTTCGGCAGGTTTAAAGGAGCTGAACCTTGGAGAGTACAGTCAAATCTACCTGTGTGGACCGGAGCCCATGATGTGGGACATCTTATCCAGGTCCAAAGAACACTCTGGAAAAATTCAGGTCAGCATCAACAGGTACTTCAAGTGCGCCGTAGGCGTTTGTGGCTCGTGCTGTCTGGATCACGAGGGCATAAGGGTCTGCGTCGAGGGGCCTGTGATCATGGCCGATCGCCTTTTGAACTCGGAGTTTGGAAAATATAGGAGAGGTCCTTCTGGGAGCAGAGGATCTTGCAGGGGTTGAAATCTCTTGTTGGCCAGGTTTAGGTACGGGGGTAAGGTGCTATCTGGCACCGTGGATGTGAAGGGCGGCCGGGTTATATTCGATGGAGTGGAGATGGGGCTAAAGGAGATCGAGCTTCTGGCGCCCTCGGAGCCTAGCAAGATCGTCTGCATAGGCTTGAACTACAGGGAGCACGCCAGAGAACTCAACAAGAAGGTCCCTGATGAGCCCATAATCTTCCTCAAACCTCCCACAGCGGTCATAAGTCCTGGAGAGAGCATAATCTATCCCAGGCAGAGCAAGAGGATGGATTACGAGGGGGAGCTTGGAGTGGTCATCAGCAGGAGATGCAAGGAGGTCTCTGCCAAGGATGCGGATCAGTACATCCTTGGCTATACCTGCTTTAACGATATCACCGCCAGAGATCTCCAACATAAGGACGGCCAGTGGACCAGGGCCAAGAGCTTCGATACCTTTGCACCATTCGGTCCGTGGATTGCCGAGGCCGGATCCATGGACCTGGGAAACGCAAGCATCCTGACCAGGGTCAATGGCGAGGTCAAGCAGAAATCGAACACATCTGACCTGATCTTCAATGTCCCAAAGCTCATAGAATTCATAAGCGGGGTCATGACCCTCCTGCCGGGCGATGTCATTGCCACGGGCACTCCCCCCGGCGTCGGGCCTGTCCAGAAAGGTGATGTGATAGAAGTGGAGATCGCGGGCATTGGAGTTCTAAGGAACCACGTTGCTCCTTGATCCCTTTCTCTTTGTACTTTGTCTTCTGCTTTTTGTTTATTATTTATCTTTCTTATCGCTTTTCCTTTTTCATTGCTTTTTAAGGCGGAGGATGGCCTCTTCAGCGCTGGCACCCTCATGCACCACCGCAGACAAAGCCCTGGTCATGGCTATGGGATCCTCGTGCTGGAAGACGTTTCTGCCGATGGCCACGCCCCTGGCTCCGGCCTCTATAGCCCCTTCTATCATCTGGAGGAACTCCAGGTCGGTTTCGGTCTTGGGCCCCCCTGCCACCACCACTGGCACGGGGCAGCCATCGACCACGTGGCTGAAGCTCTGAGGATCTCCTGTGTAGTTGGTCTTGATGATATCGGCTCCAAGTTCGGCCCCGGCCCTGGCGGCATGGGCCACCATATCGGGGGCGTTGGAGTTCGATATTCCTTTGCCCCGTGGGTACATCATAGCCACCAAGGGCATGCCCCAGAAGTCACAGCTCTCGGCGACAGCTCCAAGGATGCTCAGCTGGTCGGACTCGGTCTCAGAGCCCACGTTAATGTGGACGCTCACCGCGTCCGCCCCCATCTTTATGCACTCCTCGACCTGGCAGACTTGGACCTTGTTGTTGGGATCAGGGCCCAGGTTTGTGCTCGCTGACATGTGAACTATGAGACCAACATCCGTGCCGTAGCCTCTGTGGCCATGCTTGACCATGCCCTTCTGCTGAAGAACGGCATTGGCTCCGCCTTTGGCCACCTTATCCACCATATCTGCAAGATTTACCAGGCCCTTGATGGGACCCACTGATATGCCGTGATCCAGTGGGATGATGACGGTGTTTCTGCTATCCCTGTTCATGATCCTCTCGATCCTTACTCTCTTTCCAATCTCGCTCATTAGTCTGCCTCACTGTGTTAGTGTGCTCCACGCTAGCACGCATCATATATAAGATTTACGACGCCACTATTATCCTTCTATAGGATATCGATTATGTTAACGCCTATCTAGTATTTTGATGTAGACAGGTACTAAGTTGTGCCTCTTTGTATCTTTGTATGGCGATATCAAGATATGTTTAATACCTACCTACAGGGTCTACCGGTTGCCCTGGCCACTGGCACTCGCTATCAGTATTTGCTTCCATATAGCCGTTATAATCATAGCAGTTATAGCCATTAGTAGCTCCAAAACCGGTATCGTCTTCACCCGTTCCGGCATTTATGGAGTTTAAATCCAATAGTTTATCTTAATGGATGTCCTTACCTGATAATGTAGTCTATAGGGCAGGATATAGGTGGATTATGAGGGCTAGAGCTGAGATATCTGGTAGGTGCCTGTCGCCCCTTGAGGTGATACTGAGTCCACCTGGAAGGTCACCAGGGCGTAGACTGGACACTGTTGTACTGTCCAGTATTGATGAAGACTGAGGGCATCTCGTAGGTGGCTGAGGCCCGGGGCTGGATCCACTGGGGAATGGTGGCCGAGGTGCATCCATTAGGGCAATAGAAGATAGAATCAGCATTAGAAGTCTCCTATTCAGCTGTAATATAACAAATGTATTTACTACTTGAGTTGAGGCCGAGGGGCGGAAGCTACATCTTCGATTGAAGATGATAAGTACCTCGGGTTCTATATGGTTGAGATCGGCAGGGTCAGGAAGAATGAGACCACGGAGGTCCGGGTGGAGAATGGCGAGTATAAGGGATCGGTGGGAATCAGCGTCTGGGGGCATGTGACCTTCGACAGATATACTGGCTGGTCCAAGAGTGGCCTCAGAATTCCGGCTGATAAGTGGACGGAGTTCAAAGCGATACTGGATAAGGTGGATCGTGCCTGAAAATATCGACCGCTGGAAGGAAAAAGGCCAAAAGGCTGAAGATAAGAACGCAGAGAGCCTAATTACACAAGAACAAAGAAAAGATGGCCAGAGGGCTGATGGTCAGGAGGCAACCCTCTCAAGTACTGCACCAAATACTGCTCCGGAGGATGGTGGCGTTAAAGATCGTGAGAAGGGAGCCCGCCGGAGGTTCGAGGATGATTACAAGAATTGGATAGTTGCCATGGCCAGGGAGGCCTCCCGGAGGCTCGGGCTCCTGCGCCCCTCGGAGCGCGATAGGGTTGCCAGGCTCTACAGGGATTATAGGGACCCGAGGGTCGTGCTTCGCCCTCTGTCGGACACGGAAAGGTTCGGGCGCCTGGTGGGAGATAGGGCCTCATCTTACGTCCTAGCGGAGAGCGATGCCATAACCTTCGCCCCCTCCATGTACTCTTCGTCTCCAGGGGTGCTCGACTTTGCCGTGGCCATGAACCGGAGATTCTACTACCAAGGCATGTGGTTTCCTACCATCGCCTTCAACTCCTCTTACGTAAGCTCTGTCGATGATCGTCTCCTCCAGTTCACCCTTGAGCACGAGTTCGAGATGAGCCGCATATACCAGGAGATCTCCCTGAATCTAAGGGCCCTTTCCGAGGGTGAGAAAAAGGAGGTGGTGGACTCGGCCCAGAAGGTTTCCCAGGAAAGGCTCAGCATCACCCCTGAGGAGGTGGTGGATGACGAGAAAGCCATGATAAAGGCGTCTTTCGCCAGTCCCATGATACCTAAGCCCTATGCCGAGGCTGCCATGCTCCTCTTCCTGAAGGATCATTATCCCGAACTGAAAGGCATTGGAGTCCATAGCAAGAGTCCGCAGGAGGAAGCCTTTGGAAAGGAGCTTTACGGTGATTACGAGGGCTGGGCTGATTTCTCCATCAAAGCCTACGGGCTCTTCGTCCAGGAGGTTTTATCGGGGCTCAGGGACGCCGACATCGGCTACATCTAAGCCCGTCGGCCAGTGAAAGTATTTATATAGTGACTACCATGCCTATTTAGTTATCACATTTACCAAGGAGATTTCAAAATTGCCCAAGCCGGAAGTCAATATAGGCATGGTCGGCCATGTGGATCACGGCAAGACCACCCTGGTAAGGTCGCTATCAGGGATCTGGACCGACCAGCACAGCGAGGAGATCAAGAGAGGCATCTCCATACGATTAGGTTACGCTGACGCGACCTTCAGAAAGTGCCCCAGCTGCGCTGAGCCTGATTGCTATACCGTCGAGACTAAGTGCCCCCACTGCG
>DAXJ01000029.1:14949-33048 GCA_002506335.1 Methanosaeta sp. UBA114 | reverse complement strand
ACTTCAGTCGGGGGAGTGGTCACGAGTACGCCTTTTGGAAATAGAGGGCACTTTTTCCATATCTTCGAGGAGGCTGGCTCTGATTGACAGAAGATCAAGGTTCCTGCCACAGAATGCCCGAGGATATCCAAGGAGTTCTTGGAGGAGGAGAGACTATCAACGCCCGGTAACCGGTCCGCGCAGGAGTATATCTGTGAATTTATAGAGTTAGAAGGCGCCGTTTCTACTTATGAGCGGATTCAGGCATCGATCTCGAATGAGATAGAACCTCTGGAGTTTTGAGCGAAATATTATTTTGGGGTGGGTCTAGGACAGGCCTCGGATTATACAGCGTATATAGCGGTGTCAATCATGGAGAAAACTATAGCGTGCGATACCTTGAGAGGGCTTATCTAATTATTTGTAATTATGACTAAAGCCACGTATATCACTATTGATACTAATAGGTTTTGAATAAGTACTTTTAATCCTTAATAATAGCGATTTTTTACCAAAATCACTCTTATTTTTGTATCACATTGTCAGATATGTTTCTCTTATTGCTGAATATTTGAAAAAAGAGATGCAAAAAGCATTATAACACTTTAATATCAGCAGAAGACTGAATTCTCCTGTTTTACCTCTAGAACTCACCAAAATCCTACAGCGAGCGAACTCATTCCTAGAACATTCGCGATGGGCTTAGGACTAAGGTGGTAACCGAAGCTATACACAGCTAAAGTCTAACTTGGAGGAACTGCCAGCTCCTCCTCAAAGGGGCTTTAACTTCTCCATCATATCCCTCAGGCCAGACCTCACATCGTACCTGGGCTCATATCCTAGAAGCTCCCTGGCAGCGCTTATATCTGCGGAGGAGTGTTTTATTTCCCCTGGCATTGGATCAACGTGCAAGGGCTTCACGTCCTTGGACAAGACCTCCCCCATGATCTCTACCAGCTCATTCAGCGTGGTCCTCTTTCCCGAGGCTATATTGATGACCCGCCCCGCCGCATTCTCCGCCACGCAGGCCAGGGCATTGGCATCGACCACATCAGCCACGTAGACGAAGTCCCTGGACTGCTCGCCATCCCCAAAGATAGTAGGGGACCTGCCCTGGGAAATGGATTGAAGGAACTTGGGTATCACGGCCGCGTACTGGGAGCCTGGGTCTTGTCCAGGGCCGAAGACATTGAAGTACCTGAGGCTCACCGTCTCCAAGCCATAGACGTCGTTGAAGACCTTGCAGTAGTGCTCCCCCGCAGCCTTGGTCACTGCATAAGGGCTCATAGGCTTTGGGGTCAATGTCTCAATCTTCGGGTGCTCAGGGCCATCGCCGTAGATCGCCGAGGAGGAGGAGAAGACGACTCTCCTGATGCCACAATCCCTGGCAGCTACCAGTATCTTGAGGGTTCCATCCACGTTATGGAGGTTAGAGGTGATGGGATCATCAATTGACCTCTGCACCGAAGGCAGGGCTGCCAGATGAAGGACATAATCCGCGCCCTGGAAGGCCCTCCTCAAGGCCTCCATCTCAGTTATGTCCCCTTGGATGAAGTCGATCTCTTTCCACACGTCGTAGAGGTTCTCCGGCTTTCCAGTACTGAGGTTATCTATTATAGCCACAGAGTTATCGCAACAGAGCATCCTTGATATATTGGAGCCTATGAAGCCAGCTCCCCCAGTTATAACGATTCTCTTTCCTTTAAGCAACCATCGTCACTCTCCTCCGGGGATCTGAGCATAAGGATATCACCCTTGTGGTGACGCAAAAAAGAGAGTGGGTGGGTTTTTGTTTTCCTCAAAAACCCTCAATGGTATTTCTGACAGAGGCCGTTAGCATCGCCGGTATCTAGATTGCGTTGGGGGTCATGGTAGCCATTCATGATCTGGTTGTAGTTGTTCTTGCACCAATCGCTTGAGATGTTGAGGCAGCCAAGGCATTTGATGTGGCCAAGCCCATGAGCGGCCGCGATCTGAACATCAATAATGCAAAATTCTTCACGCGTAGATCTAGGCTGGCGGTCCAACTGTATCTGCTGCTGAAGACAGATCCGATTAAATGGCGCTACTTCCCGAGTGATAGGTCTGGAATAGGCCAGGACAATGGACATGCCGCTGCTGAGGGGCGCGATAACCGCGGATATTAATAATCATTCCCTCAGAGAGCTTCGGTCTTCTGGCAGGCCTCCATAAACACCAGTTCATCCTCCGGGAGCATCTATCGTCTGAGCGATACTCGCTCCCTTGACCAGGAGGGCTACACCAATGGGATCATATCCCCTGTGGAGGTGACAGCCAGATGAAGGGCCATTGACGGTTATCATTCCAGGTATGCCCACATAAGCAGCAACGAGGTCCACCTTGAGGAGTGCACCGGCGCCAGGAAGGGGCACGTGGTATCAGGCGAGGTCACCCGCTTCAGACCCGACTCCAGCGTCGATGTGGTCAGGGTAATCACCAAGTCCAGCTGCAGCCCAGTACATCCAGCTCAAAAGGAGGAGTGCTACCGTGAAGATGGTCAATGCGTCCACGCTGAGCCACGATCTCATGCCCACTAAGATCACACTCTACCAAAGAAAACGTCAGCTCTTTTCTCGTTCAAATTGGATCTATCCATAGAAAGAGCTATACGCATCTATATTCTATCTTCTCCGGTATGGCATTGCTCGAGGTCAAGCACGTATTCAAGCTCTTCAACGTCGACAGTAGGCAGATGGAGGCCCTGCGCGACATAAACCTGGAGATAAAAGAAGGAGAGTTCATATGCTTTATAGGCCCCTCGGGCTGTGGAAAGACAACCCTTCTTAGAATTATTGCCGGCCTGGAAAAGCCCACCACAGGCCAGGTGCTACTGGACGGTCAGGAGATCAAGGGTCCGGGGCCCGAGAGAGGCATGGTCTTTCAGGAGTACTCCCTCTTTCCCTGGAAGACAGTCATAGACAACATCGGCTTCGGCCTGGAGCTAAAGAGGGTACCTAAGGTAAAGCGGTACGACAGATCCAGAGGCTACCTCCAGATGGTGGGCTTGGAGAAGTTCGAGGAGAGGTACCCCCATGAGCTCTCCGGAGGCATGAAGCAGCGCGTGGCCATTGCCCGAGCCTTAGTGAACGACCCAAGGGCCCTTCTAATGGACGAGCCCTTCGGAGCCCTAGATGCCCAGACCAGGAATATAATGCAGTCAGAGCTTCTACGCATATGGCAGGAGGAAAAGAAGATAGTGATATTCGTCACCCATAGCGTGGACGAGGCCATCTACCTCGGTGATAGGATAGTCATCATGTCCGCCAGGCCAGGGAGGATCAAGGATATCATAGAGATAGACCTTCCCAGGCCCAGAAATAGGACTAGCCCCGAGGTAAATGCCATCAGGGATCGAATCCTTTGCGATCTTCGATCAGAGATAGTAACTACTTGCTAAATGCTAAAAGCCGTTTGGTGGTGCAGATGAACAGGCCCAGATGGATGGAACTCCCAAGGAAGGTGCTGGTGAGCCGCGGCGCTCTAGGTGAAGTGCCTTTGATCTGCGCCGACCTGAAGCTGAAAGGCAGGGCCCTGGTTGTGACAGGCCAAAATACCCTGGAGGCGGCGGGAAGGGAGGTATCGGATCTTCTGGAGGAGAAGGGCTACAAACCCGAAATCGTCGTTGGCAGAGCATCCAGAATCGACGAGGTGGACAGGGCCGAGGCCGTGGCCTGGGAGATGGGGGCGGGATTCATAGTGGGAGTCGGAGGCGGAAGATCCATAGATATTTCCAAGCTCGTCTCTTTAAGAACAGGAATCCCCTTTTTGAGTATACCTACCGCCGCCTCCCATGATGGCATATGCTCGTCCCAAGCTTCTTTGACCGTGAAAGGCGAGACCGTCTCCGTCCCCGCCAGGGCCCCCCTGGCTATAGTTGCCGACACCGATGTCATCTCCAAGGCCCCTCACAGGCTCCTGGCAGCCGGCTGCGGCGACGTCATATCCAACTACACCGCCCTCCTGGACTGGGAGATGGCCCGAAGGCTCCGGAATGAAGATTACAGCGAGTACGCTGCAGCCCTATCGGGTATGACTGCCAAAATGATCATGGAGCTTTCACCGACTATCCGCCCTGGTTCAGAGGAATCGGTGAGAGCCGTGGTCAAAGCCCTCATCTCCAGCAGCGTGGCCATGAGTATCGCCGGCTCCTCCAGGCCGGGGAGCGGCTCGGAGCACAAATTTGCCCACGCCATTAACAGGGTACGCCCGGGGGCTGCCCTCCATGGAGAACTCTGCGGCCTTGGAACTATCACTATGATGTACCTTCACCGGGGCGACTGGAAGGCCATAAGGGATGCCCTCCAGCACGTGGGCGCCCCAACCACCGCCGCCCAGCTCAGCATACCCTCCGAGGTGGTGGTAAAGGCCCTGATCCTGGCCCACGAGGTGAGGCCTGAGCGCTACACCATCCTGGACGCTGGGCTGACCGAAGAAGCCCTGGCTTTGGCCGCGGAAGCGACGGGAATAATATGAAGTAGGGCGATCGTGTATTAAGTCAAGAGGTCCAACTATGTCAGAGGCATCCACTCAGATCACTCTAATAGGAACTAAGCTCGCCACGGTGGGTATGGAGTTCACCTTCAATGGGCCCACGCCGGAGTGCGAGACCTGTAAACTTCGGAACACGTGTATGAACCTGGAGCCCACCAGGAGGTACAGGGTCCTTGGGACCCGCGGTGAACTCATCCACGAGTGCCCCATCCATGAGGCAGGGGTCAGGGCCGTGGAGGTAACTGAAAGCCCCATAATCGCAGCCATAGATGCCAGGAAGGCCTTTGCCGGCTCCAAGATATCCTTCGAGGCCATGAAGTGCGACGACCCATCCTGCCGCATGTATGACATATGCCGTCCATCGGGCTTGAAGGATGGAGAGAAGTGCACCATAGTGGAGGTGGTGGGCGAGGCTCCCGAGGACTGCCCAAAGGGATCTGTCCTGAAGCTGGTGGAGCTCAAGCGCTGATGCGTGTCCTGACCTACTCCAAGAACATTTTCATACCAGTGACCGATCTATGCAGGAATAGGTGCGGTTACTGCTCATTCCGGAGGGATTTAGGCCGAGCTAGGATCATCAAAAGATCGCAGGCCCAAAGCCTTATGGAACGGGGTGCAAAGGCAGGATGCACCGAGGCTCTTTTCAGCATGGGAGAGAGCCCATGGGAGGTCCCGGGCTTCTCCAAAATGGCTCGTGATTTCGGCATTTCTGACCTGATGGAGTATCTAGTGGAGCTCTGCGAGGCAGCCCTGGAGATGGGCCTCCTTCCCCACACCAATGCTGGAGTCCTCCGCCAGGATCACCTCGAGCTTTTGGCCCCCTACAACGCCAGCATGGGCCTCATGCTGGAGACTACTGCAGGGGTTTTAGCCCACGCGGGATCTCCCGGAAAAGCCCCGGAAGTGAGGATAGATTTCATGGCCAGGGCCGGAAAGATGAAGATTCCCTTCACCACCGGCCTTCTGATAGGAATTGGAGAGGGATGGCCCTATCGTCTCCATTCATTGAAAGCCCTGGCTGACCTTCACAGAACCTATGGCCACCTTCAGGAGGTCATAATCCAGCCCTTCGATCCAAAGCCCGGCACCCCCATGGCAGGGCGGCCCGGGGTCGGCGATGCTGAGACCGCGGAGGTCATCCGCCTGGCCAGGAGCATCCTTCCTGTGGAGGTGGCCATTCAGTCTCCGCCCAACCTGGCAGATCCTGAGACGATGGCCAGGGTAGGGGCCAACGATTTGGGCGGCATAAGTTCCATCACCCCAGACGGGATCAATCCGGATAGGCCGTGGCCTGATATTGCCCAGTTGAAAGATCAGTTGAAAGGGTATTCTTTAAGAGAGAGGTTGCCCATCTATCCTCGTTACGTCCTTGTAGGCTGGTATAGCCGGAGAGTGGCGGGGTTGATAGAGGCCCTCGCGGATGAGGACGGTTATAAGAGAACGGATGGTGCGGTGTCTTGGAAAAGAAGTGGCTAGAGATAGGCGTGAGCACGGGGCTTGTGGCGATTATGATCATACTGCTGCTTCTGGTGCAGGTAGTTGCTCCAGAGGGCATGGCTAGGCCGGGGTTTGCCTTGGTCTTTCTCCTATTCATGATCGCCATGGGCATCGCTGGAATAAAGCTGTTGGATATTCCACAACGCTAGATATAAATATAATAATAAGCACTTTTCCATGGAGGGTAGAAGATGGCTAGCTTTCTTGATAAGCTCAGGCAGCTGGGCCGCCCGGGCGAGGATGACTACACAGAGGTCGACCTAGGGCAGTTCGAGGAGATGGACAGCTCATCGGGCCTGATCCTTCGGTTTGCGGACCTGGCCAAGGTGGAGATGCTGCCGGAGATAAAGCAGGAGATCTATTCAGGGAGAATTCTCCTGGTGGATATATCGGGCATAAAGAGGGATAAGGACGCCATGGATAAGGCCCTTGGCGAGCTCAAGAAGGCTGTAGATGATATATCCGGAGACATCGCCGGGATCGGCGATGACTTGATAGCGGTTGTCCCAAGCGGCATAAGAATAGATCGCGAAAAGATCATCGGAGGAACAGATTGAATTTAACTACCAAAGGGGAATGTCCCATCTGCAGCTGTGAGATAGAGTTCAACTGGGAGAGCCAGGATCTGCCCCACTTCGGGGAGGCCATGATGATCGCAGGCGTCTGCAGCTGCGGCTTTAGACACAGCGATACCATCCTCCTCAGCCAAAAGGAGCCTGCTAGGTACACTCTGGACGTGGAATCACCCGAGGACCTGAACGCCAGGGTGGTAAAATCCTGCAGCGGCACCATTCGTCTTCCGGAGATAGGCGTGGACGTGGAGCCGGGCCCGGCATCGGAGGCCTACATCTCCAACGTAGAAGGGGTCCTGGACAGGGTCGAAAGTATTGTAGACTTCGCAACTAGAGGCGCCAGAGAGGCCGGGGATGTGGAGAAGACGGCCAGGGGCGAGGAGATCCTGGCAACCATAGAGGCCCTAAGGTGCGGGAAGGCCAACGTCACCCTCATAATAGAAGACCCCCTGGGGAACAGCGCCATAGAATGCAAGAAGGCCGTGAGATCTTCCCTTACCGATGAAGAGATCGCCAGCCTGAAGACAGGAATAGTAGTTATAGATATTTAAGGGCGGTTCTGGAAACTAAGATGATATGATAGTGCTCAGCGGCGGTACGGGTACACCCAAGCTTCTAAGAGGGCTGACCAATCTGGTAGAGCCCAGTAGGCTCTCGGTGGTGGTCAACACCGCCGAAGACATATGGGCCCTTGGAAACCTCATATCGCCAGACCTAGATACCGTCGTCTACACCCTGGCCGGGATCGGGAACGAGGAGAAGTGGTGGGGGATAAAGGGTGATACACATCACACTTCCCAGTTTTTGAGATCCCTAGGCTGCCAGGAGCTTATGGCACTGGGGGATAAAGGCAGGGCAATAAACATCTTAAGATCGGAGCTTTTAAGGCAGGGCAGAAGCTTGAGCGGAGCCACAGATGCCCTGACAAAGGCCTTGGGGATAAAAAACACGGTGATACCCATGACCGACGACCGCGTTTCTACCATGATCAAGACCCCCGAAGGGGAGATCCACTTCCAGGAGTTCTGGGTGGGAAGAAAAGGGCAGCCTAAGGTTTTAGCTCTGCACTATCAAGGAATAGAGGATGCCAAACCCAGCCCTGGGTTCCTAGAGCTTCTGGATTCAGAGGATGAAATTCTGATAGGTCCTAGCAATCCTGTGACGAGCATAGGCCCCATCCTGTCCCTTCCGGGGGTTCGAGAGCGCCTCAAGGGAAAAAGGATTCTGGCCGTGAGCCCCTTGGTAGGGAATAAGCCCGTCTCAGGGCCAGCGGCTAAGTTCATGACGGCCTTTGGCGTTCCTGCCAACGATGACGGCGTAAAGGCCATCCTCGGCGATATCGATACCTTCGTGGTGGATCGCGGGAGCAGCTACGAAGGCGAGTGCGTGAGGCTGGATACCCTTATGAGGACGGGAGAGGATAGCCTCCGCCTGGCCAGGGATCTGGTAGAGCTGATCTCATGTTCCTAGGAATAGATCACGGCACCACTGCCATTCGATTCTCGACTCCTGAAGGCAGGGGCTTCGAGATACCCAGGAGGGAGGCAGCGAAGATTTCCTCTGAGGGAATAGTCAGACTGGTGGAGGAAAATCTCGGGTCAGAGATAGGCCTAGCCGCACTATCCTACTCCATGGGCGATGGCCTGGCCAGGGTCACCAGGATCGAGGATGCACCCAACAGAGGCTTACGACAGCAGGACGGGGCTGGCCTACACGTGGGAGGAGGTACCAGGGTCTTCGATGCTATCATCTCCTCGGGCTGGCCCGCCGTCATTCTTCCGGGCATTCACAGGGGAAGCGATGTTGATTCCAGGCTGAAAGTTTTCTCCCACGGCATGAGCCCTGAGAAGGTGGGCCTGGCCTATTTCGTTCTGAAAAAAGGGAGGGAGAACTTCATCGTATGCGATGCCAGCTCCAACACCGTCACCTTTGCGGTCCACCGTGGGAGGATCGTAGGAGCCCTGGATGCATCTATCTTTGCCCCCGGCCTCCTCCAGGGTCCTCTGGATGTAGATGCCATAAGGGCAGTAGATGCTGGAAAGATGACCGCCAATGAGGCCTTCAACTTCGGTGGCATCCTCCCCAAGCTCGGGTACGCCTCTCTGGCAGAGTGCCCCGAGGATCTGAGGTCCTTTGCCCTGGAATCCCTGGGCCTCTTTGCTGCCATGGAGATCTCCGCCATGAAAATTATAATGAGGGATGTAGGAGAGCCATCTCCTGCCATCTTGGTGGCTGGAGATCCCTCTGAAAAGATAAGATCCAGGATCTCTGCCCTCCTGGAGGAAGATGTTTTAGCTTTGGGAAAGCTCGATGCTGCCGTTGGATGTGCCATGGTGGCCGAGGACGTCTTTTATGGCGCGGGGAGCATCCTCGGAATCGAGGTGGATGAGAGGGTCATGACTGCCACCAGGAAGGCTGGGAGCTGCTAACGCTTCCACAATAGAGAAGGGTTTTCAAAACTAAAGCCCTTTTACCTCGTGATATTCATATCCTTTCCCGCGATATCTTTGCTACATGGACCCTTCTCATAATGACCTTTCTAGAAGCTGGGATGGCATCTTACAGGACCTTGAGGCTCAGGCTAAGTCGCCCGGAAAGGTCAAGGCATCCGCGCTCAAGGCTCAGGTGGAAAAGCTAATGGAGGAGGCCGAGGCCGTATCTGCGCCCTCTGATGTGGTAGATCGCCTGGATGGGCTTCTCATGACCCTCACCGAGGCCGTCAGGGATGCCTGCGCCAATGAGAAGTGCCCTCATTACGGAAAGAAATGCAAAATGAGATAGGCTTTTTGCAATCATAAGGGGATGTCCCGGGGGAAATTCAAGCGAATCCGAGCTCGTGGTCTTAGATCTCTTCTCTACAATATCGTGCCTTCATCGGTTATAGTGGCCATTATGAGCATAGGCCTTGGGCGCCTCTTGGGATTGCACATAGAGCCCTGGCTTAATTTTCTGGGTACCTATGAGGACCCCCATGCTCACACATTCCTGACCGGGCCGAGGTTGACCTGGTTCTTCTGAAAAAGCCTTCACCGACTGGTCTCTTCCAGCCAGTCTCACATCAAGCCTATCCCAAACACCTACGGCCGTTTCAATGATCTTTGCTCCCTTCTTGGAGTGCAGTTTTCTGGAAGCTAAATGGAGCAGGCTGGTCCCGGCGGCCGTCTTTGTAAACGATATTCTCACCTTGATCGGCGTCAATCTGATTTTTACCCTGGCCTTCGCCGTGGCTATGGCTTTAACCGCTCTGGCCTTGCTCGGGACGGTGTAGCGCGTCGCGAGGAAGTATGGCCAACCTTCGACTCAGATCGAGTTAAGATCATCTTTGCCGTGATCTTAGGAATCTCCCCCTTCTAGAGGATGCCAGAAACCTGCAGACTGTTTTTGAGGCATTCCTCCTAGGCCTCGTCTTTGCCAACCGCCTTCGCAACCATGCCCATGTGCTATCTAAACTTAGGTCTGCGACCTTCTCAATCCTGGTACCTGTCTTTTTCAGCAGGGCCAAGCATGCTCACCTCAATGCCTGCGGTAGTGCAGAATGTGGCGCTGACTACGGGCATCCTTTTATTGAAGGTGATAGCCGAGCCCGCCGGGACGTATTACTTAAGCAGATTATGGATCCCCGAGGCTTCTTTGTTCTCAGTGGCACTCTTATCTACCAGCCGGATCATAGGCATAGTGAAGGCAACCTTCGGCAGAGACTCTGGCTTCATGGGCCAAGTTCAGTTCCCCGTAGTTATGATAGCCATCGTCTTGAGCTCCATAATACCCATCTTATTTGCCCTGAGGTTTTATCCGAGCCCGCCCAAAGACGCTGCCGCATGATAGGACCATAATACCTGTTTTATAACACGTGCCTCCAATTTGCCGTGGCACTGTGGGTATGGCGCACATATATCCCACCGCTCCATCTATTATTTTGCTTTTCTCTGTTTTATGCCGCTTGTAACTGGAGCTTTTTACCTAACCCTTCCAAAAATCAGGGGCGAGCAGTACCAGAGCAGGTATTATCTCCAACCGCCCTATCCACATGCAGAAGAAGCATACCATCTTGCTGAAGTCCGGCAGGGTGTGGAAATCCAGGAAGAGCCTTCCCAGGCCCGGTCCGACGTTGCCCAGAGTCGTGGCGATCCCTGCCATGAGATCTATCAGACCCATATCCACTCCGGCAATGTAGCAATTTGATGCTATAAGGACCACGGCTATGGAGAAAATCAAGACGTACTGGTTTATGAAGGACTGTATCGAGTGAACGATGTCCTCCCTAACAGGCCCTCCTGCCAGCTTCACGTCCATGACTGCCCTTGGGTGCATGGCCTTTATAAGCTCCCTGTTTCCGTCCTTGAGCATGATCAGGATTCTGCTCACCTTTATGGCTCCCCCTGTGGAGCCAGCGCACGCTCCCACGAACATCAGCACCATCAGGGTAAACTTGGCAGCAGGGGACCACTGGTCGAAGTTGGCAGCTACAAAACCTGTGGTGGTCATGATAGAGACCACTTGGAAGCTGGCAAGCCTGATCTGGTCTCCTATGCCGCCTCCAAGACCTCCGAAGGCCAAAAGGATCCCTGTGGAAAGGACCACTATAAAGGAGTAGAACTGGAACTCAGGATCCCTGAATAAAGCCATCCTATCTCCATAGAGGACCTTGTAGTGGAGAGCGAAGTTAGCCCCCGATAGGAACATGAAAAGGAGGACTATCCACTCTATGATGGGGCTTCCATAGGCTGCTATGCTGTTGACATGGGGCGAGAATCCCCCTGTGGCCAGGGTGGAGAATGTATTGCATACGGCATCGTAGAGGGGCAACCCGAAGGCGACCAGTAGGAGGATCTCTACCATGGTGATGAGGAGGTAGACCGTCCAGAGGATCTTGGCCGTATCCCTCACCCTAGGTGTCAGGACGTCCTTGGTAGGCCCTGGTACCTCGGCCCTGTAAAGCTGCCGACCGGCGACACCTATCTGGGGAAGTATAACAATAAAGAGGAGTATGATACCCATTCCCCCGAGCCACTGGGCAAAGGACCTCCAGAAGAGGAGTCCGAAATAGTGGGGTTCCGGCACCGGGTGGAATACGGGGAAGGACCTGACGATAGCTGATACCAGGCTGTGATCTACCAGGGTGGCGTTTATGATCCAGTATCCTTGGGGGTTGGATTCAATGAAGGTGGTAGCCCCTGTGGTGGTAAAGGCCGACATGGATTCGAAGAGGGCGTCTACCAGGCTTATGCCCAGGAAGTTATAGGGCAATGCTCCGAAGAAGGCAGCTCCAAGCCAGCCGATGGCAACTACAGCTAGGCCTTCCTTAATCCCTGCCTCGCCCTCGGCCCCCAAGCGGGTCATAAGTATGCCTGATAACAGGCAGAGCATGGCCGAGAGAGCAAAGGATATAACAACATCGGTCTCCCGATAGAGAGCTCCGATCAATCCCGGAATCAACATCAATAGGCTCAATAACTTTAAAAATGAGCCGAACGCGCTGAGAAACACCTTTACCTTCATCTTACAATAAAACCCCCTCAAATCGGATAAAAGATTTATCTGTCTTAGCTAAATAATAGAGACTGAGATAGATCATCCATCTCAATAATCGGGGGGCGCCATGACCATGCTCACGTAACCCTTGATGATCTCAACATCTTTGGCTTTTGCCGGCTTCCAGCTTTCATCCACTATGAGGTCCCAATCATCACCCTTCGTACCATAGCTCAGGAGTTCATCCATGGTTATGACTGCGTTGTAAATCCCATCACTTCTATTTTCGAAGAAGGCAAAGAAGTGCTTGAACCCGGGAGTATATTCCGCCAGATAGACGTGATGCTTCTTCTTGTTGTAGCAATGAATGTGAATGATTATCTCCCCGAGGTTGGGAAGGTTGGATATGCGAGGAAGCTTTGCCAGCTCCCCCTGGCTCAGATCTCTGAATTTTTTGGCCATCACAAACTCCTCTTAATACCAGGGCTCAGCGCCCAGTAAATCTCATCAATTAGCAACTCCTGCCTCATGATCTGAAGAGATAAATCCTTTCCTGCCAGCTTCTCTTCTCTATCCATCAATACGAAGGCAAGGATGCTGCGGACTGCATTAGGGCCTCTATCCGGCTTTAGACCACATAAAGGGCAATCGTGAATTCTTCCCAATAGATCTTTAGGGACTATGGTACCGCGATCTGAACGTCTTTGGGATGTATATTTAGCATCCGCCATCTCCACGGCTTTGCCGGCATTTTCAGCTTTGCTAGCGGTCACCAGGATCAGCTTAGACAATACACTATCTGCTATAGCCTCAGCCAGGTAGTGGTCCTGGGCCATGCCTTTGATATTCAAGTTCTAGAATACTATTAAATCAGCCATGCCTATCAGAGTCCTCGAAAGCTTATGGAAGAGGCCATCTCCTTTTTCTTTCAGGATAGTTCTCTTTGAGCTACGACCAACTTCTTTTCGTAATCATTGTAGTACTTCGGGTATTGATAGGTTTCACCATCTGATGTTACGACTTCATTCTTAAGACCGACATCGACGCCTGTTCGATTTTAGGAGCTTCTTCGAGATCAGCGGTCAGGATGGACGTACCACCGATCTGAACTTTCCTTCTTAATAGTACGTGTCTTGGTCGTGTCATCGATTCCCCTGTGTTTGAATATACTGATCGATCCGATCTTGGAGAGGGACAGCTTGGAACCTTCGAGTTTGAAACCGACTTGCGGATAGGTGAAAGATCGATACATTCCTTTTCCATTAAATAGAGGATATCCGGGATTTTCTCCAGCCTTAACCCTACGATAGAAGGTTTTTACGCCTTATCCAGCTTTTCTAAGAACGCCCTGCAAGACCTGAGAGAAAACGGCCTTAAGGTTCGGATTAGCCATCTTTTTCGCAGTTAGCGTTATGGCTTGATACTTCTATATGGTCTGGATATGCCCTTGGCTTCTTAGACAATTTTACTAGCTTCCAAGGCCATGTTATAGACGCGCCTACATGATTCGATAGTCAGGTCTGAATAAGTTTCCTGTTGCTTGGTTGGATACGAACCTGAACTTGTAGGCGTTTTTCACCCGCCCCGGAACCCATCTATGTAGCGCCTGATTACTTCGGCGGATACACTTCAGGAGGTTCCTACATAGTGGGCCTTAGTCCACATTAAATGCAGGGATTCAATGCAAGGGTAACTTGTTTCTAAGACGCTCGAATGTAGCGCCTTTGAAGGCGTAATAGAATCAGAACAATGGGATCCAGACATAAAGATGTTATTTCTATCATGGGTTAATGGCGTTATGATTGAAAAAAAGGGGAGATTATAGCCCTCTAAAGGCCAAACTCGATGTGGAAGGGTATGAAGAAGATCCACACGAAGTACGCGGCCATAAGCACGAGCCCCAAGGGCACTCCCAGCTTTGCCCACTCCTTGCTAGTGATGCCAAGCTTTCCGGCGGAGATTATATTGGGGATGTTTCCTGGAATGAGCATACCTCCCGAGATCAGAAGGCCCATGAGGACGGCCTGGATCTGGTTTATCTCCATGGCCGGAGAGAGCTCAGCAGCAGTGAGGGTGGCATTATCCAGGATGGCCGAAACCATGTTCACCCAGAAGAGGATGGTCGAGGGTACCGTCAGCAGGTACTTATCGATGACAATCTTCATTCCTCCGCCCAGGAGCAGCAGGGCCATGACGAAGACGTAGACCTTGACGGCTCTAATAACCACATCCTTGATGCTTCCTTCATCTTCAGCGGCGGCAGCACACTTTTCAACTGCCTTCTTGCCTACGAAGAAGACGCTCAAAAGTCCCATTGCTAATATGCCCGGTAATATGTATACTGCCAGGCGGTTGAAGAGGAAGAAGAACCCTGCGTGGTACGGCTCCCCCTGAAGCTTGGTGACAGCTATGGTGGAGAGGGGCTCACCCAAGGGGGTCAGGACTGCTCCAAGACCTATGGAGAAGCAGGCTATTATCACCACATTGATCTTGGTGTTTCTATCCAAGGGCATGCAGTTGACCAGCTCCACCAGGAGGAGGGCAGCTATGATGGCTGTGATGAGGCTAGAGGCAAGGCCCAGGATGACCACTATCAGGAATATTATAACTTTGATGGAGACCTTGTCCAGAATGGAAGCCATAGCGCTCTGGGCTGTGGCCCGGCCGTATTGGAATATCAATCCTGCTACAAGCACTGCCGGCACTATTCCCTTTACTACTGGTTCCATGATGGCTTCCATGACCAGCTTCATGTTCCAGCCCACCTCTGCCATCTGCTCGTGGTTATAGCCCATGGCAATCAGGACGTCCTTGCTCTCGAATCCGGCTATGGTTACGGCCAAAACTCCCATGACGAAGAGGAAGGCCTCTAGGTTGTGCTCTATCTTCTTGACCATGAAGGGTCCCAGGAGCACCATCAGGACTATGGCGAACAAGCCGATGTCAACTGGCGTTATCTGCATAATTGGACCTCTTAAATATATCGATATAATCGGGCAATATCTTCTGGGTGTTACAGAAAACGAGATTCTCTTTGCATTTTAGGATTCTTTGACGATTCAGAAGGCTGTGACGGTGGGAGACCGCCCGTATTTTTCGAGCTCCCCTGGTTAGGGCTAGGATTGTAGCCGCAAGAGATGTGCAAAATATCTCCATTTATCCCTCCTTTAGCGTAAAAACGAAGCTAGCTGGCTCCTTTAGCCGTGTAGAAAAAGGCTGAGGTGGTCAGGCAGACCAGCTTTCCGCTGAATTCTCCCCGTAGATGGTGAGGCATGAGCAAATTAGGTGCTTGATGTGAGAGATGTATCATCGATATTCTTAGCGGAGATTCATATACCCGTAGCGTATCCATAGCCGGTCTACCTGGTTATTGGATAGGGATAATGGAATTTAACCTTTTTGGTAAAAAGGAAAAAACTATTGAAGGAATGGGAAAAAATCCAGAAGTGCAAGCTAAGTGATCGGTTAGAACGATAAAAGACCAACTGGAGTAAGACCAGTCAAAGATATCCGTTAGATGGGCGTCTTGTATGTAGATCCATGGTCGAAATGCCCAGTCACGATTCAGATTTTGGTGACGAATCCATAATCGGTTTGCCTATTGCCTAGCAGCTCTTTATATCATTTAACCCGTTTGGTTAAATGTGAAAACGAGGATAAGTCCTGGGAAATGAGACCCTCTAAAAAATAGGTAGCAAAGAGGGGGTTCACATCACCTGGGAAGCAACGACCATAAATAAGAAAAGCCCTGTTAGAACTGCCACGATATTATAGGCTTCCGGGAGCTTGATTCCATACTCTTTGGGGTGCTTAGGCCTGCTTGTCTGAAGGATCTCTTCGGTGCTCCGCCAGTACTGGCGCATACCATCATTTATTGCACTGGACATTTAGTTCTGCCTCCTAGATGACATTTGCTAAAGCTGGGAATTACTTAACTCCTGCAACTAACAAAACGATCACTACCAAGGTCCAAAGCCCTATTCGGTAAGAGAACATGTTACTCTTCATGAAGCCACCTGGTACACTTGGTAATTTCATCTTTTACCGAGAGGGTATTTATCACTTTCGGCAATTATACTTGAGCCTGACCTGGATAAATGGTTAAAACATAGAAGAGCGACAACTCTAGAGCCCTGTACAAAGATCCTAAAGGGAGGGGGATGGAAGGACCGGCAGAATATAGGATAAGAGATCTGATAAGAGGTCCGAGAGGTGATCATACCAACGGAAATAGAATATATAAGTTACAGAATTTCACTACATCCTAGATATTTGCTCTCGATAAAACGAAAATATTCAACTGCCAGACTATATTTTATTCATATTCATTATTGTGTCTGTAGGGGCCTTTGGTGCCAGCATGTATTAGCCGCAAACGGTTAACATCAAGCGGAGCCCATCCCTGACCGCTGACGTGATTTTGTAGGCGATGTGAGTATTGGTCTGATTGTAGCCTTTCGCCAAAAGAACCTCCTTGAGATTCTCAAATCTGGCCCCATCGACGTGGACCCCAACAATGCCTATCTGCTAGAAGGCCTTGGCCACGCCGCCCTTGAGCTTCTCATTGTCCATCGTCTCCCAATGGCCTTGAATCTGCTTTATGAACTCCACAGCCTTCTCCGAGATGCCGTTCGTTACGACCTCAGATGCCAGCTTCTTCAAGGACTTCCCCGAGAGGATGGACTCGGCATCCAGGGCCAGGTAGGCTTCAGGCGTTATTTTCGCTTGGTGGTGCCTGCTGCTCGAAATATAATTTTCAACAAAGGATTTTGCCCCGTATTGAAGATTACGATTCGTGAAGAAAAGTTATGGACTGATCGAGGTCTGCCCCTCTATGATTGAGGGACGGACCACAACCAAATGCCCTTGAGAATGTACTTGAATCTAGGGAATAGCCTGAAGCCCCTGCCACAAATCGTAGGGAAGCGTTTACCTAACGCCTGCCCTACTATCTGACCACTTGTTCAGAATTGCGGGAAGGGCAACTACAGCTATACCGAAGATAACAACAGCCAGAAGCTGGTCCATCATGTTTGGCACGCTTATTCACCTCCTTTGGCCCCTGAAATGTGAGCCGGCGTTTCCGCCCTTGAAATACGCCTTATAATGGCGTTTACGCCCGACTCATATCCCACGTCGCAAGATTCAGTAGCTCTACTGTACGTGATAATCTCTCCTCCGTCCCGGATGCGTCCTGAAGATCTGAGGATTTTTCGCGATCCCTCCATGGGCTACAAGCCCCTGTATCCTGGAAGAGATCTCCTCAGATCTACTAAGGAACTGATCTGCCACCAGATTCTCCAGCGTTCCTTTATTGACGCACTCCCCCTGGCCTATACCTGGACAGCTCGGATTATAGCTGATCTTGAGGAGGATGTCCCCTTCAGGGGTGCTCTTCTCCTCCACTCTGAAGGGAAAGAGCCTGCAGGCTTTGGGTCTCACCGGGTAGACCGTGCAGCCCCCCCGGTAAAAGACGCAAGTTGTATCCTCTCTGGATCTCATCACAGGTAGGTCCAGTATCACCGTTCTTCCGTCATCTTCGATCTTAATGCAGTTGCCGTCGTACTCATAGAGGGTATCAACGAAATCAACAGCCTTGACCCTGGCCCTGTGGCCTATGTCGTGGATATCCTTGGGTGTTAAGTAGATCAGGTTGGACATCTCCACGAACTCCGCTAGCCTTTCTAAGGGTACCAGGTCATCGAACTCTGCGGGCCTCCTATGGTGGCAGCAGGAGCCACAGCGCTGGCACTGGAATCTTATGTCATCAAAGTCGGTCAAGACAGCAACTTTTGGCAAGGTGATACCTCAAAAAGAGGAGGGATAAAGAAGCAATTTTACATCGTCTTCTTTATCGGGTGGGTCTCGCAGAGAACTTCCAGGCCTAGTTCAACTGCGCACTCGGCCTTCATGATATCGATCATGGCTGCAGCTGGGAAGACCATGGGGGCATTCTCGATGGGGCCATAGAGGTAGAAGTCAGCACCGACGATGCCGGCTACCAGGTTGGAGCCGATATCAACGGGGGCAAATGCCTCCTTGTGCTGTTTCTTCCACTTCTTCATCC
>DAXJ01000029.1:10286-14685 GCA_002506335.1 Methanosaeta sp. UBA114 | reverse complement strand
TCATCCAGTCCCAGGCCGAAGCTGCGTTGTGGAAGCCGCCTCCGACAGGCAGGCCCAACTGTGCCTTGACTGCAATGCAGGCCCTGTAGGTGGCGCCGGAGCCGTTGCCCAGGGGCATGGCTGCGGTATCTATGAGGGGGCGGGTGATGCCGCACTCCTTGGCGTACTCCAGCATGCCCTTCTTGGCACCACCGGATGCCTTGGACAGTATATTCATCTTGCCTACAGTACCCTTCTCCATGGCGTTGAAGGCCAGGACTATGGCCGCATCCAGGTCGCTGTCCTTGACTGCCTGGAGCTCCTCGGGAGTGATGGAGGCGTTGATGGAGTTGTGGATTCCCCTATCGGCCAGGCCGACCTCGGTGGCGTACTTGACGCCAAAGGCCCTGACCTCGGGTGCCGAGGAATCGATGAGGAATGGGTCATCCTTGGACACGCCTGCAAACCAGTCAATCTCCTTAGCCATGGCCTCGTTGGACTCGGCCACGATCTGGTTCATGTAGGTGTTGCCGGTGATATCTCCCATCTCAGCTTGGGCGTTCCATAACCGCTCTGCTGCAGCGGCATCGAAGACGCCGTGCTCTGGGTCAGAGACTATCTTGTGCCTGGCGTAGAACATAGTGCCTATGCAGCACGTGGGGTACTCTCCAGGCTGGCCCCCTAACTTGAACTTGCCGAAGTCGAAGACCGACTGCTGCCTATCGAACTTGAACATTTAAATCACCTTGGTCCAGTTGGCTGCATACAGGAAGAGTATGTACGCCAGTATTATGATAAGCCCTGCGCAGGCCCCATAGGCCGCGCCCAGGTCCCTTCCAACCGATTTTCCTGCCCTCAGGAACTTCTCGCCCTGGTAGAACTCAATCTTCTCGTCTATTTTGTCCAGCCTTGCCATCAGCTCGTTGAACTGCTCGGGGTCCACAACGGCGACGGGTATAGGCTCTGGGGATCCGTTTGTCATGGTCTAGATCCCTCCCTGGAAGAAGAAGAACGGACCTATCATCATGAGGATCGCCAGGGTGAATCCAATGGCAAAGCCTATGGATACCGTTGCCATGACTCCCGAGCTTAGCTTGGTCTCCCTGGCCAGGAGCTGGCCCTTGTACTTGATATCCTCGACTAGGCCATCGAACTGGCCCATGGAGGTCTCCAGCACCTGAGGCATTCCCTGGCCGTAAACTTGCTCATCTGCAGCCATTTCAGGCACCTCCTGTCATCATTATTATCATGCCGAACAGCGACAGGACTATGGTCATGCCAAGGGCTATGCCTTCTATCTTTCCGGCGTAAATTCCCGCCTGGAACTTGTTCAGAAGGCCCGTGTTAGTTACGGCCGCATCCATGAGCCTAATCCTATCCCTAATCTCAACGACCTCGGCAGCTAAGGGCCTGGGTCCATGAGCCGCCTCTTCTGCTCCGCCCTCTTTGATCTCTATGACCATGGGCTCGACATCGAGGGCTCCAGGATCCTTGGAGGCGAGCTCCTTGACCTTGGCAGCTATGGCGTTTGCGTCCTCTGTATCCATCATCATGACGGGCTGGACCTGCTGTCTGACCCTCTCGATGGATTCAGGAGTTAGGTTCTGGATGAAGGGAATTGCACCCTTGGCTCCTATGATCTTTCCTTCCTTGTCTATGCCATTGGTTAGGAAGGCCTCCACTGCCTGGCCAGTAATGTGACCCTTGACCTCCATGCCCGTGACTATCATGTACCTGATGTTGGGATTGGAGATCATGTTGGCAACCATCTTCTCAATGCCGATGTTCTCGGTCTTGCAGGGCCCTACCAGAGACGCTCCTGCTGCCAGCAGAGGAGCATCTGCGACGTGAGATCCGCAGGTACAGACGGCCACGGGATTATCGGGGTTACCTGCGTGGTACTCGCCGGTAATGATGGGCCATGGCTCAGATGGTTTCTTCTTAAGAGCCATCTTCAGGCACCTCCGTGCAGGGCAGTATTAATCAAGGCTATTCCTTCCGGCTTGGCGAAGAGAGTGCTGATCAGCAGGACGAAGGAGATGACCAGACCAATGATGAATCCCATCCATATGTTGGTGTACAGGCCACCGATGTAAGAGGCCTTACCCCTGTTGGCGTAGGATTCCATGAGCTCGGCATCTGGTTCAAGCTGGTTAATCAAGTCGTCAGCAATCCTGTCGAGCCTCTCCACCCTTGGGTACAATCCATCTAAGCCGTACTGAACGGCATCAGGCCTCTGCTCTGCGACAATCCCCTTCATGGGATCAAAAGCCAGGCCCAGTTCGGGTGATACTCTAACAACTCCCATTTGAAGACCTCCTTAGAGCACGCTCGGCGGAAGCATTCCCGTTCCTACTACTGCCGCAGCGTCCCTCTTGACCAATCTGAAGAACCAGACGTAGAAGTAGTACCAGATGGCAAACCCTACGAGTATCTGCAGCACGCCCGCGGCCAAGCCCAGAGTCAGTATGGAGCACACGCCCGTGGCTATGGTTGCCATGCCACCGACCATGACCGCGTTGACCAGCGTCCTGTCCTGCTTCTCATCAGGCCCAAGGTTGGCGTTGAAGGGATGCAGAATTGCAAGACCGCCACAGATGAAGATAATGGCCAAGAAACCGGTGTTTATGACGCTGCTGACCATGTCGTTATAGGCCAGAGATCCGGACACGGCAAAGGACCAGCCCAGAATGGCCATGGTTCCAGCGCCGGATAGATCGGTAAGGCCCTCTTCCATGATGGGTATATTGAACTTGATCACCTTATTGGCAATGGTTCCTATGATGAACCCGAAGACCATGGAATATACTAGGGCTATGATGGGGCCAAGAATACCAAGGCCGATCTGCTCAGCCAAGTTCAAGCCGAAGAGGACGGCCACAACGCCCATTCCCAAAGCGAGCATCCCTATGGATGGAACGCCTGTACCTATACCGTAAGCACAGACCCTTCTGACTGCGTTAGCACCCCAAACCACTCCAAAGATAGCGGCTACGGCTCCAACTAGGGAGAAGACATTGGTCCCAGTAGCGGCATTTAGCAGGTATGCTATGTAAATTCCCAGGACCGATCCAACCAGGCCATACAGCCTGATCTTCTTGGGATCTATTGCCTGGGGCGCTCCTGCGGCTCCTCCACCTACTGTCACCTCAGACACCTCCTATTGGGGTTATGACTACTGCAACGATAGCTAGAATAATGCTTGCCACGGCGCATGCCTTGAAGGCCCCGGGCCACTTCTTGAACTTGGGATCGTGGAATCCCTCGATGGTTCCCTGGATGTTCCAGGAGGCAAGAACTGCGCTCACGAGGAATATGCCAATGGCGAAGATCGCGCTCATGGCTGGGTTGTTGTTGACCTGAACCAGCGGATAGTAGATCATTGCTCCGCCAATTCCACCCATGGCAGCTCCTATCGTTCCGCTGACGTAGCACACCGTGGGTATGCCCTGGCCAACTGTACCGGGGCCTATGTAGGGCGGCTGGGAGAATCCGGTAAAGGGATCGTAATTGACCTTGGCCGAGGCGAAGGGCGTGCCTACTGCGTAGGCGTAGATCCAGCTGCCGGTCAACATGGTGGCGTCTATCATTATCATAGCGCCAACGGCTCCTGTAGCTATTATGAGCCAGATATTGTCCGTGACGGACATCATGAGCCCTGCGGATAGAAGCCCGGTCAGACCGGAACCTGCGGCAAGCTGCACGGTACCCGTGCCGATACCAGTGGCCTGGGCCATGGCGGCGGGAGCGCCGCCCACGGGCACGAAGTGAACACCGATGCCTACCAGGAGACCGCCAACGGTGATCTCCAGAATGTAGACCAGCGTGTTGATGTCAAAGTTCATGCGGAGATATCCCCCTTGTACCCTGGGTACGGCCCGTACTTTCTCCTAGTTGAGATCTCCATGTAGAGATTGTACAGGTTCATGGTGATGATGAAGAACAGTCCCATGGCAATGGCATAGGGCGCTTGAGTGATTGGGTCAAAGACAGTGGTCCTCCAGCTATCCAGGAAAACGGTAAGACCAAATCCCATGCCGGTTGCCGGGCCACCGAACTTGGCGCAGAACCAGGCGTTGTCTATAGAGTTCCTGAGGCCGGCCTCTGCCTTCCTGACGATTTGTCCAGAGAGCATGGTATTGAGACCCTGTCCGAAGAGCCTCCACTGGAACTCACGCTCACCGCCGTAGTGAATGTCGCCCACAGACGACCCAATGGCACCGACGGTCAGGCCCCATATGAGAGCGATGACAGGAATCGGGAATGGGTGGTGAGGTGTGAGAACATAAACCTGGAGATAAGCGATAGTTGTTATACAGAACGATGTGATCCAAACGTGCGCCATGATGGATGGCGTCGTGTACCTTACAATATCCAGGTAGATCCACTGGTTGAACCTGGCCTGGCTGGCGTTCCTTCC
>DAXJ01000029.1:0-10020 GCA_002506335.1 Methanosaeta sp. UBA114 | reverse complement strand
AAGTATGCACTCGTCGCCATTACTCCGACGAAGAGAGCTGCCAGCGATGCGCCGGCAACTATAGCGAAAAGCGCAGGAGTCTTGAAGGCCTCAATGAGCATATAAGCCATGATCGCAGCTGTAGTACACCACAGAGCGTTCGATGGCGGCTCGCCGGCTATGGCCTTGTTGTAGATCCTGTGGGGATTTCCAACCTGGGCAGCAAGCTGAACCTGGGAGTTGGGGTTACTTTGCGAGCCTATATCGGATTCGATATCCTCGCTTGCACCCGCAACGGTCGCCAGAGCTCCAATGGCTGCAACGAGCCCCATGCCGAATGCGTCCATATTTCTCCTCCTTTCTATTTCACCAATTTTATATACTTACACTGTAAAATTGGCTATAACGGTACCCATATCGATTACCTAGGATTATAAACCTTTCGCGACAGGTGCTCTAATCTCTTCTGCACAGCGATCATGCGCAAGCATCCCAAACGGCAAAGTGCAGTAAAGCCGTGAAAAATAGTCCCAAGCTCAGCATTATATCCCATCACCAGGGTTCTCTCTTAGCGCCTATCCTGTAACCTATGATGTTGGTAAGCCTGTGGAGGAGGGGGGTGATGACGATGACCACTATGGCCACTTTGGGGGTGAAGTGATCCCAGAACCAGACCGGAGCCAGGAGAGCAGTCAGGGTCCAGGCGCCCAGGACGAAGTCGAGCTGGTCCACCAGATAAAGCTTAGCCCCGCGCTTAAGGCCCATTCTGCGCTTGAAGAAGCTGGCCACTATATCCCCGAACATGGCTCCCAGAGAGAGGCCCAGAAGGACGGGAAACTGCCCCATGCCCGATCCGAAGATCGGAAGGCTGAGCGTTGGCGCCAGGATGTTTAAAGCAAGGCCGGCCAGGACGCCGAAGGCCACGCCTGCAGCAGTTCCCCTGTAGGTCTTGCCGTCGCCCATGATCCTTCTGCCGTCCTGGAAGGTCTTGCCGAAGTCCAGGGGTGTGCCCCCTCCAAAGACAACGGCAAAGTTGTTGGGCAGGTATGCCGGAAGCATCAGCCAGAACGCCATGATGATTAGGTTTATCATCCTTCAAATCTCCGCAGTTCCCCACCGATATATAAGCCTGGCTACCTCCCTCAAGCCTCGCGAGACAACCTCTCCCCAAAAGGCTCGGGCAGGTCGTCAACCCTGAGGCCCTTTTGCCATCCTCTGGGGAGAAAGGTGTCAGAGCTCCGCGATGCTGCGGGAGGACAAGAAGGATCTCCGATCGAAAGGGTTAAGTCAACCTCTTACGTTTAAGGGTCCTTGCGCGTCGATGGTCTAGTGGCTATGACTTGGGCCCTCCATGCAATGCAACCAGCGAGGTGAGCCTACAACCCGGGTTCGAATCCCGGTCGACGCATGGCATTTTTCACGTTAAATGACGATGTATTTTTCGCTAGATTTATATCCTAGTGGGGCGAGTCTGTGGTCATGAACTCTTCTGGGGGGGAAATCTCCAACGCTCGAGGGCTTCTGGCCGAGAAGATCGCAGGGGAGATCACCCTCTCCACCAACCCAGGCGAGACCTTGAGGAAGTGGAGGAGAAACTTCGGCATAACCCAGACCGACCTCTCCAACCACCTGGGCATCTCACCAAGCGTCATCTCGGACTACGAGAGCGGCAGGAGAAAGTCACCTGGAATATTGATCATAAGCAAGATTATAGATGCTCTTCTAAAGATCGATGAGGACCGCGGCTGCAACATGCTTAGGGCATACGAGAGCATGTTCTCTGAATTCTTAGGCCTTGAATCCATATGCAGCATCTGCGAGTTCAAAGCGCCCCTGGTGCTGTCCGAGATGGCCGAAAGGATCGGGGCAAGCCTCATCTGCGGAAGCCTGGAGGTATCCTTGAACGGCTACACCATCATAGACTCCCTCAAAGCCATAGTGGATCTCATGCCTGATCAGTTCCAGAAGATTTATGGACGAAGCACTGCCAGGGCTTTAATCTTTACCGGCATATCCTCTGGCAAGTCACCCTTGGTGGCGGTGAGGGTAACCAACCTCAAGCCCGGAGCCATAATCCTCCAGGGCCTTTTGCCCGATAAGGTGGACCCCGTAGCCATAAGAATTGCCCAGGTCGAGAACCTTCCCCTTCTGACGACATCACTCTCCCCAGAGAAGATATCTTCTGCCCTTAATAATAACAACAGGTGAATCTTTTGGCCTCCGGTATCATTAGCTACGGCGTCTATATCCCTAGGTTCAGGATCAGGGTGGATGAGATCGCCAGGGTGTGGGGCGATGGCGAGGACATCTCTGAGGGCCTCAGGGTCTACGAGAAGTCCGTCCCCGACATGGATGAAGACGCTGTGACCATCGCCGTGGAGGCTTCCAGAAACGCCATCCGCAGGGCAGGGATAGATCCTAAGCGGATTGGGGCCGTATATGCGGGATCTGAAAGCCACCCCTATGCAGTCAAGCCTACCGGCACCATCATAGGTGAGGCCATATGCACCTCCCCCAACTTCACCGCCGCGGACTTCGAGTTCGCCTGCAAAGCCGGCACTGCAGCCATCCAGGCTTGCCTAGGCCTGGTGAGCTCCAATCTGATAGATCTGGGCTTGGCTGTGGGCACCGATGTCAGCCAGGGAGCCCCTGGGGATATGCTGGAGTACACAGCAGCCGCCGGAGGAGCCGCCTACGTCATAGGCAGCAGCGACCTGGCGGCGGAGATTGAAGCATTCCAATCATTCACCACCGACACCCCCGACTTCTGGAGACGTGAGGGCATGCCCTATCCAGAGCACGGAGGAAGGTTTACGGGAGAGCCCGCCTACTTCAAACACGTGACCAGCGCGGCCTTAGGCCTTCTCCGGCGCCTGGACAGGGTTCCTGAGGACTACGATTACGCCGTCTTTCACCAGCCAAACGGCAAGTTTCCGGCGCGTGTGGCAAGGAAGCTGGGCTTTAGCAAAGAACAGATAGAGCCAGGCCTGGTTGTTCCCATGATCGGCAACACCTACTCCGGCTCATGCCTCCTGGGCCTAGCGGCTACGCTGGACGTGGCCAAGCCTGGAGACAGCATCTTCGTCACCAGCTTCGGCTCGGGGGCGGGGAGCGATGCATTCAGCATAAAGGTCAAGGATAGGATAGAGGAGATTAGGGACGGCGCTCCAAGCGTCAGAGATTACATATCCAAGGCCCAGTACCTGGACTACGCCATGTACGCCAAGCACAAGGGGAAGCTGAGATTGTGAGGTCTGTATCCATCATAGGCGTGGGGTGCACCAAGTTCGGAGAGCGCTGGGACGCATCCTTGAGGGACATTGTGGCCGAGGCCGGTTTCTCGGCTATTGAGGATTCCAATGTCTCCGGAGAAGAGATAAGCGCCCTCTATGTCGGAAATATGAGCGCCGGCAGGTTCATCGAGCAGGAGCATATAGGTTCCCTGATCGCCGACTACGCAGGGCTGGCCAGGCTCCACGTGCCCTCCACCAGGGTAGAGGCCGCCTGCGCCTCAGGTGGGCTAGCCTTGAGGCAGGCAGTCCTGGCTGTAGCCAGCGGCTATCACGACATAGTCATAGCTGCAGGCGTGGAGAAGATGACCGATGTCTCAGGGGGCACGGCTGCCGATGCCCTGGCCTCGGCCGCCGACAGGGAGTGGGAGTGCTTCTTTGGAGCCACCTTCCCGGCCCTTTACGCCATGATAGCCCGCCTGCATATGAGAAGGCACGGCACCACCCGGGAGCAGTTATCTATGGTGGCGGTGAAGAACCACCATCACGGATGCCTGAACCCCATAGCCCAGTACCAGATGGAAATCACCCACGAGAAGGTCATGAAGTCGCCCATGGTAGCCGATCCCCTCCACGTCTTCGACTGCTCACCCCTAACCGATGGGGCGGCAGCAGTGATCCTGGCCCCCACAGATATGGCCAAAAAGTACTGCGATACCCCAGTGAAGATCCTGGGCAGCTGCCAGGCCAGCGATACCTTAGCCCTCCACGACCGAAGGGATATAACCACCCTGGATGCCACAGTCTGCGCCGCCCGCGCCGCCTTCGGCCAGGCCAGGATAGAGCCCGGGCAGATCGATGTGGCTGAAGTTCACGACTGCTTTACCATAGCCGAGATACTGGCTATAGAGGATCTGGGCTTCGTAGAGAAAGGCCAGGGAGGCAAGGCCGTAGAGGAGGGCATGACCTCCCTTAATGGCAAATTGCCCATCAATACCTCCGGGGGCCTTAAGGCCTGCGGTCACCCTGTGGGCGCAACGGGCATAAAGCAGGCCTACGAGATAACCCTCCAGCTTAGGGGCGAGGCCAAAAAACGCCAGATCGACGATGCCGAGATAGGCCTCACCCACAACGTGGGCGGATCAGGAGGAACCGCCCTCGTCCACATCTTCTCCAGGTGAATCTATGACCGATAACGCTCCCAGGTTCTGGAGGGCCATACCCCAGAGATACAACCTCATAGGCACCCATTGCTCCAACTGCAATGAATACTACTTCCCCCCCAGAAACGTCTGCCCCAACTGCCGAAGAAGCGCCCAGATGGAAGAGCACAAGTTCAAGGGCACGGGCACCGTGGTCTCATGCACCACCATCTACAGCGCCACTGAGGATTTTAAGAGACAAACGCCTTACCATTTAGCCATCATACAGCTGGATGAAGGCCCCCGAATGACAGGTCAGGTGATATCTGGGCCTTCCGGAGTGAAGATAGGCATGAAGGTAAAGCCGGTCTTCAGAATCCTAGGCAAGGAGGGGGAGAGGGGCATCATTTATTATGGCACCAAGTTCGCTCCCCTGGAAGGATGATTTTTGTTTGAAGGAGCCCTAATAAGCATCTATTTTACCGATGCTCTCATATAACTTATCTCCCATGCCCCATCCACGACCTGCATAAGAGGGCCTGTTCCGGATACTAGGTCCATCTCTTTTACAGCTTCCATCAGCTGGATGAGCTCCATACTGGCCTCTGCATCCATGACCAGAAAGAAGCTGAACTCGCCGAAGAGTTGATACGCCTCCTTCACTCCCGTCAGGCGCTGAAGATCGGAGAGGACCGACAGCTCGTGCCCGGGTACAGCTTTGACCAAAGCAAACCCCATAACCATCCATTATACCCCGACAAAGAGATACTTTAGCTCTGGAAGAAAGACCCCGATTCCAATTGCCCCTGATGTAGCCTCCGGTCCCATAAGATTGCTCCCATCAACCTCTCGAAGACTGCATCGATTCCCCTGGAGTTCAATGTGGTCCAGATGCTTCCAAAGAGGGCTGATATTATCCCCCCAACCTACTTAAGTTTTTTCAAGATACTGCCATCCTCTAACGGAGATAGCCTCCCTACAAAGATTGATAATCGCCTTGGCCTTCCAAGGCATTTTGATGCATCTATCCAGTAAAGAATAAGATATGTCTACGTTTAAATAAATAATGCATTATATTGAAGGGAAAAGCTTATATGCGCACAAACTATTTCATTACGGTCCTAATTATTCAGGAGGTTTAATCAGTTTTGAACGATGCAGTAGGCTACGACGCGAGCCAGATCCAGGTTCTAGAAGGCCTCGAAGCGGTGAGACGAAGACCTTCTATGTACATAGGCTCCACCGATATTCTGGGTCTGCATCACCTGGTCTACGAGGTGGTGGATAACAGCGTCGATGAGGCCATGGCAGGGTACGGCAATGAAGTTGCTGTGACCATTCATGAAGACAACAGCGTCTCAGTCTGGGACAACGGCAGAGGAATTCCCGTAGACATTCACCCTCAGTATAACCGTCCGGCTTTAGAGATAGTCCTCACCGTCCTCCACGCAGGGGGCAAGTTCGATCACTCATCCTACAAGGTCTCAGGTGGCCTTCATGGCGTAGGAGTCTCCGTAGTAAATGCCCTCTCCGAGTGGCTAGAGGCCGAAGTCAGAAGAAACGGCAAGATCTACTGGCAGAGGTATGAGAGGGGAAATATCGTCTCTGATGTGGAGATCAGGGGCACCTCTACCGATACCGGCACCACCATTACCTTCAAGCCGGACCCAACCATCTTCGAGGAGACCGTCTACAACTTCGATACCCTGGCAGTAAGGCTCAGAGAGCTTGCCTTCCTCAACAGAAACTTGAAGATCAACATCAAGGACGAGCGCTCGGGAAAGGAGAACCTCTTCCAGTACCAGGGCGGAGTGGTCTCCTTCGTCGAGTATCTCAATAGGAACAAAGAGGTCCTCCATCCGCCCATATTCTCTGCCAGGGACAGGGAGGCCACCCATGTAGAAGTGGCCATGCAGTACAACAATTCCTACAACGAGAGCATCTTCAGCTTTGCCAATAACATAAACACCCGCGAGGGAGGCACCCATCTGGCGGGCTTCAGGGCAGCCCTAACCAAGACCGTGAACGAATACCTCAAAGGGAAGAACCAGAAGAATGAAGTTAAGCTCTCCGGCGATGATCTACGAGAAGGCCTGGTGGCCATCATAAGCGTCCGCCTTCCCGACCCCCAGTTCGAGGGCCAGACCAAGACCAGGCTCGGTAACAGCGCCATTCGGGGAATTGTAGAATCCCTAGTCTCTGAAGGCTTAACCGACTACTTCGAGGAGAACCCCCAGGTGGCCATGGCCATAGTGGAGAAGGCCACTGAGGCCCTGAAAGCCAGGGAGGCCGCAAGGAAGGCGAAGGAGCTCACCCGGAGGAAGAATGCCCTCACCACCGGCGGCCTTCCCGGAAAGCTGGCCGACTGCTCTGAAACCGATCCTGAGAAGTGCGAGATCTACCTGGTGGAGGGCGATTCAGCCGGGGGCTCTGCCAAGCAGGGAAGAAACAGACACTTTCAGGCGATCCTTCCTTTGAGGGGAAAGATCCTCAACACCGAGAGAGCCAGGCTGGACAAGATCCTGAAGAACGAGGAGATCAGAAACATGATCACCGCCTTTGGTACCGGTATCGGCGACGACTTCGATATAAAGAAGGCCAGGTACTCCAAGGTCGTCATCATGACCGATGCAGATATCGATGGCTCCCACATTAGAACCCTCCTTCTGACCTTCTTCTACCGCTACATGAGGCCCATGATAGAGGCAGGTCACGTCTACATAGCCCAGCCGCCCCTGTACCAGGTCAGGAAGGGAAAGCAGGTCACCTACGCCTACAACGATGCCCAGCTGAACAAGATCATTGCCAACGTGGCCAAGCCTACTATTCAGAGGTACAAGGGCCTGGGTGAGATGAACCCCGAACAGCTCTGGGAGACCACCATGAACCCCGAGAACAGGACCATGCTCAAGGTGAACCTGGACGATGCCATTGAGGCCGACAGGATCTTCACGGTCCTCATGGGAGATCAGGTGGAGCCTAGAAGAGAGTTCATAGAGGCCCACGCTAGAGATGTCAAGAATTTAGATGTTTAACTTATTTGAGGTGAAGATTGACTGAAGTTCAGGTAAACATCACCGAGGAGATGAAGTCGTCCTACATCGATTACGCCATGAGCGTCATCGTTAGCAGGGCGCTCCCGGATGTTAGAGATGGTTTGAAGCCCGTTCACAGGCGCATCCTCTACGCCATGTATGAACAAGGTATCACCCATGACCAGCCTCACAAGAAGTCGGCCAGGATCGTAGGAGATGTCATGGGCAAGTACCATCCCCATGGCGACGCTGCTGTCTATGAGACCATGGTCAGGATGGCCCAGGGTTTCTCCATGAGGTACCCCCTGATAGATGGCCAGGGCAACTTCGGCTCCATAGATGGCGACCCCGCCGCAGCCATGCGTTACACCGAAGCCAGGCTCTCCAAGATCGCAGGGGAGATGCTCCAGGATCTGGATAAGGATACCGTGGACTTCGTGCCTAACTACGATGGCTCATTGAAGGAGCCCTCGGTCCTTCCGTCCAAGCTTCCCAATTTGCTTCTGAATGGCTCCACGGGCATCGCCGTGGGCATGGCCACCAACATTCCTCCCCACAATCTGAGGGAGCTTGGTAAGGCCATAGTCCACCTCATCGATGAGCCCGACGTGCCTCTGGGAGATCTCATGGTGGATCTGCCGGGGCCGGACTTCCCCACCGGCGCCTACATCATTGGCAGAGCCGGAATCGAATCCGCATACCAGACCGGCAGGGGATCCATCATCATCAGGGCCAAGTCTGAGATAGAGGAGGGAATAAGAGACACCAGCCGTATCCTTTTCACAGAGCTGCCTTATCAGGTGAACAAGGCCAAGGTCATAGAGAATATAGCCGAGCTCGTCAAGGCCGGAAGGATCGATGGCATCTCCGATATCAGGGATGAGTCGGACAGGGAGGGCATCAGAGTCGTGGTGGATCTCAAGAGCGGCTTTAATGCCAACGTGGTTCTAAACCAGCTCTTCAAGCACACCCAGCTCCAAGTCTCCTATGGCATCATAAATATAGTCCTGGTGGAGGGCCAGCCTCAGACTCTGCCCTTGAAATCTATCCTGGAGCACTACATTCACTACAGGTCGCAGGTCATAGAGAGGAGAACCCGCTTTGAGCTGGACCAGGCCCAGAGGAGGGCCCACATCCTCCAGGGCTTAATGATCGCCCTAGACAACCTGGACAGGGTGATAGCCCTCATAAGGGCCTCTCCATCCCCCAACGAGGCAAAAGATGGCCTCATGATGGAGTTCACCCTGAGTGAAGAGCAGGCCAAGGCCATCCTGGATATGAGGCTCCAGAGGCTCACCGGACTGGAGAGAGAAAAGATCGTGGCCGAATTCACCGAGCTCCAAAAGACCATTGCCAGGTTACAAAAAATCCTTTCCAGCAGCCTGGAGATCCTTGCCATCATCAAGGATGAGATGATGGGGCTTTGCAAGAGCTATGGCGACGACCGCCGGACCCAGATTATAGAGCCGACAGGCGAGGTAGCCCAGGAAGATCTCATCCAGGAGGAAGAGGTTGCTGTATCCATAACCAGCAGCGGATACATCAAGAGGCAGCCTGTAACCACTTACAGGATGCAAAGGCGTGGGGGCAAGGGCGTCATAGGTGCCGAGACCAGGAGCGAGGAGGTCGTCACCGACCTCTTCATAGCCTCCACCAAGGATTACCTCCTCTTCTTCACCGATAGGGGGAAGTCTCACTGGCTTAGGGTTTACGAGGTTCCGGCCATGGGCAGGGCGTCCCGAGGCAAAGTCATAACCAACATGCTCGACCTGGATCAGGATGAGAAGATCACCGGTGCCATTCCCCTGAAGAATCTCAACTCCGAGGGATACATTGCCCTGGTGACCCGTGCCGGAAATATCATGAAGATGCCCATAAAGGCATTCAGCAATCCCAGGAAGGGCGGCATCAAGGCCGTGAACCTCAGAGGGGATAGCCTGGTGGCAGCGCGCCTGACTGATGGGAAGAAAGAACTAATCCTGGCCACAGAGCACGGCAAGGCCATAAGGTTCTCAGAGGAGGACGTCCGCCCGAGCAACCGGGGAATTATGGGCGTTCGGGCCATGAACCTGGAAGATGATGATAAGATCATCAGCATGGACGTGGTCAAGGATGATGCAAGCCTGCTCACGGTGACCAGGCAGGGCTACGGCAAGAGGACAGAACTTAGCGAGTACCCTTTGCAGAGGCGCGGAGGCAAGGGGGTGAAAAACATAGAGGCCAAGAAGGGCGAGGTCTGCAGCTCCACCACGATCGTGGAGGAGGACGAGCTCCTTCTGACGACCAAAGACGGAGTGGTGATACGCATCCCGGCCAACGAGATAAGGATCCAGGGAAGGTCGACCCAGGGAGTCAGGGTCATGAACGTAAACCATGGGGACGAGGTCGCCGCAGTTGCCAGGATAAATTGAGGCAGAAAACCCTGGACTCTTTCTTTTGAGGCATAGCCCTAGTAAGGGGCTGTGTTAACATTTTTAATGCTTAGTTGATGCCCGATATTTTTCATCCCAAACTGGACGCTTTTTATAAGAGTGGATGTAACAAAAAATAAAATTCCTGGTCCAACAATATCTGCTCTGTAGATTAAGACATTAAGAAAAATTAGTAAGTTAGTAAGGAAATTAGCGAAAGAAT
>DAXJ01000041.1 GCA_002506335.1 Methanosaeta sp. UBA114 | reverse complement strand
CTATACATGAATACTCTTTTTTACCCTGATAAGAACCTTGATTTTGTCAACCCAGTTATTCCGTACACTATGTGAATATGCCCCTCTTGGAGCCCACACCCCTGCTTATCGGCGTAGAAACTGGTGTTAAAGGGTAGGAGAGTAATCCCAGCCCCTATATTCATGTACTATACATGAATCCAGATGTGAAACGCTTATAATCTAGACGATTTTATAAATAATAACTAAGAGCCGAAAGTAAGGCTATCTGGGGCAAATAGATATTTATAAAATATTCTTCATTTATCGTCCGAAGGTGGGATTAGAGGGGGACTAGGAGTTTTTCCTTATACTGATGATACATTTAGAGTTAATAAATAATATTAAGAATAAACTTTTATTTACATTGATGATGAATTAATAAGGTTATACCAAAAGATATACTTTAAACAATAACCATAATGACGGATATTAATTTAAACCAATTATTCATAATTAGAATATATTCATAAAAATAATAGTTGATGAATCGAGAAATTTATCGTTTAAGATATTATAATTTAGTAAAAATGAATATTATTGGTTAAATATCGATTAGATAAACATAGATCACCTAGTGCGTCATACCAAATATTATAGACTACAGAATGGTACTTAAGATTCCCTTATCCCTCTTTTTGCCACTGATTCCATAAAATCCGACAAGGAACTCCAGGTTCTCCTGGACGGAGGTGTCGGGATACAGAGGCCTTTGCTGGGGCATATATCAAAGCCTAAGATGGACCCTGCTTATCTTCTCTAGGGGATGGCTCAGGACCTAAATCTTCCCTGCATCCATCTTAACTAGGCCCGTGATCATACCCATCATTGTAGTCTTGCCCGGGCTATTGGATCCTAGAAGGCAATAGGGTGACCCGGCGGGGAGTATTAATGACCAGGACCTTGATCACGCAGAGGCTGCTGAAGTTTTTAGTAATTCCTCTGCATATCACTGATTTCCATTTGGCATTATAGGTCTTGATTTAATTATTGAAGATCGTAGGTTTAAAAGTATAGGCCACAGGCCCAAATATAGAGATCGTAAACCTAAGTACAGGTCATAGGTATAAGATCATAGATCTATGAATTATAGATCGTAACTTTATAGATATGGTCCTAGATATAGTCTATGGCCAAATTAATTCCGTTTACTTGGTGGAAAAAAGTGAGAGTTGAAGGGATCGATAATGGGATCTGGGGATTTTAGCCCAGCCCTCTGGACTATCGCATCCTTGACCTGCCTTGCGCCCGTGAAGGGGAAGCCACTGGCAGTGAGCACCTTTCCTGCGTCTTCTCTGCAGTTAGCTCCACATCTCAGGCCTTGCATTTAGTGGCAGGCTCCTTTGGACACATGACAGCCAAAAATGTTAAGGATATATAATTTATCGTGATTAAAATATACAAAGTCTCAGCTGGTAAACTGGGATAACTAAGATCGGCGTAAAACCGGGATTATGGGAAACAAGGAGGATAACCAAATCAAGGGCGTTAAAAGGTGGTACACCGATGGGATATGAAGAAGGAGCCTCAGCGGACATAGATGAGATCAAATCCAAGCTCGAAACTATCTACGGAGCCCTGATAGGTGCTACATGGCAGGAGACATCGACGAAGGCATGGAAGGAGGCAGGATCCAGGACTGCCCCGAGAAGGATATGTATAGAGCCATCTTCAGCAACTTTCTCAAGGCCAATATGAACTTCATCCGCGACACCAGGGCTGCTGAGGAAGAGATACCGAAGAATAGGGCAAAGCTTACGGAAATGATGGAGATGGCTCCTTACGGCATTAAGTGCAGCGAATGCTTTTCCAAGGCCTCCAGGCTCTTTGATAAGGAAGTGAGCTCCATGAGTTCCCTTCAGGCATACCGCGACTCCAATGGCGGGTGAAGGAGCCTTAGATAACATAAATGTGACCAAACGGCACATCTCGTAGCAAGCTGCGAGGACGTGTTCTCTCCATATTTCAGATCTTGAAAACCCTTTCCTCCAAATCCATGACCTTCTCCGCCATCTAGTCCATCACAGGGCTTAGGGGAGGTAATCCCCTCTTCCACCAGCAGAAGCTCCTAAAACGCGGCATGGCTGCACAGAGCAGGGAGAGGAGCGAATATCTGATCATGGAAAAGGGCTACGCTGTAATCAAGGGCATAGCCGAGATATACTCAACCTTGATATCCCATGAACCGCTGCAGTCTGGGTTGGATGCCGGAGGCTCGAAGCTTTAGGCTCTCTGATACATAGGCCCAAAACTCTTTTTGGCAGTAGTTTAGATTATTAATCCCCTTCTATGCGTCAGATTTTCACCCGTCTTTAGCCTTTTATCTTCCAGTTCTGATAGAGAATAAGTGGTCCGATAAGTCGTCTAGTCCTATTCCTTAATTATAAGAAAATTGGTGATGAATTCGAGCCATATAAGCCTCGGCAAAATAAAGTGGTCGCGGAATATTGAAGTAGTTAGACTGGGGTGAATTACCTTTGATCTTTGGATTTGAAGGATTATTCAAACTGATGTTCAAGCGATTCATCCTCCCGTCAGGCTGAAAAGTTAAAAAGACCTGCTTAGAAGTCGAAATTAGAAATCACAGGAGTGGGATAGGTATGACAAGGAAGGTTACCAGAAGTCCGCGCAAAAGGCCAAAGAGGAGCGAGGAGACCTTTACAGGAGAACCCATCACTAGCGAGCCTGATGTAAAAGATCCGATTATAAATGAGCCTGCTATAAATGAGTCCGCTGCAAGCAAGCCCGCTGCAGCTCCAGACAAGGGCCAACCTCAGAAGAAGACCAGAGGTAGAAGGAGTAAGAGCTCAAAAGAACCTTCAAGAGATGAGGTAGCTCAAAACGTACCTCAAGATGTAGCCCAAAAAGTATCTCCCAGGAGAGAAGTAGAGGAGATAATCCTTGAAGGCCCAGTTTTTGGAGTGCCATCCTTGATCCAGAGCAGCCTTGGCAACATGGGTAATTTTGAGCTGGTTACGCCCTTGGCCAATCCCGGCCTTGCGTATCTTTGGAGGAATAACGATAATGCAGTGCTTCCCTGGTACGGCCCCCAGATCTTTGGCGTAGAAGTCGGCAGGTTCGGCGCAGCCTCCCTGATACAGAGCTGCTTCGGAGAATGTGGAAACATTGAGCTGGTCGCCACAGACCTTGGAGGACATAGAATCATGCACTTCTGGAGGGATGCTGGACCTGAGTTCGAGTGGCACGGCCCTAACTTCATTTCCGGGGAGTCCTACGCCCCTGTATTTTCCGGCAATCCCTCTTTGATACAGAGCACTTATGGTAGCACCGGAAACTTCGATCTAGTTATCCCACTAGCCCAGGGCGGCATGACCCACCACTGGAGGGATAATGACGATCCGGCCCTGCCATGGTACGGCCCCTTTGACATCGGCCACACCACTGTCTACAATGCCGTCTCAATGATTCAGAGCAACTTCGGAGATAAAGGGAACCTGGAGCTTGTGGCCAGGGCAGACGATGACCTGGCCTTCTTTTGGAGGGATTCGGGGCCAGAGTACACCTGGAACGGTCCGACTATCATAGCCATGGGAGTTTCCGGCTGCCCATCCATGATACAGAGCAGCTATGGCCAGAGGGGGACCTTCGAGGTGGTAACTCCTATGGCCTCGGGGGGCCTGGCCCACTACTGGAGGGATAACGATGATCCGAACCTACCCTGGTACGGCCCTTACCTCTTTGGCTCCCGGCTGGGGATGGTGGAGGCGGTGACCTTGATACAGAGCAACTTTGGGCCTGGAAACCTGGAGCTTGTAGCTAGGGTCGATGGCCAGCTGGCTCACTTCTGGAGGGATACGGGGCCGGACTTCAGATGGAATGGTCCTTTCTTCATCAACTTCTAGGCTATGCTAGTCCTCAGCCTATTCATTTAAAATGTTTTTATTCTATTGCCAATGTTCTTCCAACTATATTTTAACCTAGCATTCGAATAACGCCCAACTCCTCAGATGACCTCCTTATCGAAACACCATATTATTCCATACTTATAGGTTCAACCTTATGGGTTGGGCCACTATCAAATAGAGAGATAAAGTATATATATTTTAGATGTGATGTAACACTGATGGCTAGGCGATACTCACCAGGCGATCAAAGGGCCCCGCCCTCACCAGTATTAGAGAAGAGGATATTGAATACCAAGAGAAAGTTTACCTTGGGGGAATCCCTGCCTGAGAAGCCCACAGCTGATGTTCTAGACCTTAGAAGCATCTCCCTCATCACCAACAGGCCGGCCTTCACCAGATCCCATACATTAGATCGCAAATTCTCCCTCCCGCCCGTGACTATCGGGCCCAAGAAAATCCTGGCCCTAATGGTAGATTTCTCCGAAAATATCGGCATGCTGACCAAGCAGCACTATTCTGACATGCTCTTCTCCAAAGGCATATTCCCCACAGGTAGCTTCAAGGACTACTACTTAGAAGTATCCTACCAGAAGCTCAATGTGAATGGGGAGATCGTCGGCGGAGATAAAGGATGGCTAAGGGCTCCCAAGCCCTATTCTTACTATACTCAGGATAACTACGGATTTGGAAGCTATCCTAATAATGTCATAAAGCTGGTAGAGGATGCCGTTGATCTGGCCTCCAGGTTCATAAAGTTCTCCAACTACGATTGCGACGGTGACGGCGTTGTGGATAACCTCTTCATAATCCACGCCGGTCCTGGAGCCGAGGAGACAGGAAACGTCGGTCACATCTGGTCCCACATGGCTACCATGCCTTCCAAGTTAGTGGACGGCGTCAAGGTGTCCTCTTACTCCATGGAGCCTGAGAACGGAAGGATAGGTGTCTTCTGCCACGAGTTCGCCCACATGCTGGGCCTTCCGGACCTTTACGATCACGGTATGAATTCTGCGGGAACGGGAAGCTGGGACCTCATGGCCTCAGGGTGTTGGAACAACTGCGGTATGACCCCCAGCCACCCCATTGCCTGGTGCAAGGTTTCCTTAGGGTGGGTTCGCCCTATGAAGGTAGATAAGACCCAGCGCATAAACATCAAGCCCTGTTGCTCTTATCCTGATATCTTCAAGCTGCAAGTGGACGAACAGCAGTACTTCCTTCTAGAGAACAGAAAGAAGAAAGGATTCGACAGCCATCTTTCCGGAGAGGGCCTCCTAATCATCCACGTGGATGAGGGCCAGCCGAACAACAACGATCAGAATCACCACCTAGTGAGTATAGAGCAGTGCGACGGCAAGTACGACCTGAATAAGAACGCCAACCACGGTGATCGCGGAGATGTTTTCCCCTACGGCGCAAGCTGTGCCTTCACCGCCACAACAGTTCCGGACAGTAAGACCTACAATGAAGAGGACGCAGGCATGGTCGTGAGCAACATAAAGCGTTCAGGCGATCTCATCAATGTAGATGTCATCATTGGAAAGGTCAGCGGCATCCCTGAAGGAAAGCCCGTCTGGTACTACAACCAGTGTCTTTCTTCGGTCTTTGCCAACTGCGCCAGCCAGAACACCTGGGCCAATGTCCTGGATTTGGGCTGGAGGATGATCAAGGAAGGATCTCCTGACAGCGTTACCAACCTCTTCTTCCTCTGCTGCGAGGCCGTGGCCAGGAAGAGAAAGGTGAATGTCTACGCCGATGATGAGGCCATCTATACCCTTTACCTGCTATGAGCTTTTGACTGAGATTCCTAGAGAGGTGTGATAGATGTGGTTCGATAATAAGAAGGTGAATGCAACCTTTGCAAGCAATGATCCCCAGTGGGCCTGGGCGAATATTGACGGCCTAGGCTGGAAGCGCATCAAGAACGATTCAGCAGACGGCGTTACCAACATCTTCGTCATTATGTGCTCTGCCAGATCCAATGATAGGCCCGTCAAGGTGGAGATAGATGACAGAGACTTTATCACCACTGCCTACATGGTTTAGAGGAGGGTTTGGGAGGCGAACCAAGAGATAACCATAAGGATATCCATGCCTCTCAGAGAACCAGCGTCCCATCATTGAAGGCCGGGGCCTCAGAGGCAAAGGTAGATCAAAGATCGATTATACTATTAGCGTACCCTACTGGCATATCTAAAGGTTTTAGATTTTTCTCTGCATGAAGGCCCCTGGGCATTGTTACGGTTACACTAGATTTTAGTAATGGTGGATTACCGTTTTTATTTTAAGGCATTCCAGCACGATTCATCTTGCCACCGAGGTTGCTGTTCATCCCATTTATCCTATCGCGGATGGCGTCATTCATTTTGTTAACCGGCCCGATAAGCTCTTTCAGATGCTTAGCAGAGGTTTCCACCTTAACATCAGTTCCACCATCCGCAACCAGCTTATAGAAGTTAGAATATTCGCCAAGATCTTCTGAATAGAGCACCTCAATACCCAGAGTATTTATTAATATATTTTTATATTGGCATCACCTTCGAACCAAGTAGGCTTTTCGTCGTCTTCCTCAGCTATAATTTTTTACCCTCACATCGACTAGATTCTTTACAGAGACAGTTAACCCAAAGGCCCTAACTATGGTTACTACCTTAGCCCTGTAGCCGGTCTTCTGAACTTTTCCGGTAACATAAGCTGTAAGCTTTTTCATCTTAGCACCCTAAGGCCAGATATCGTGATCTTTAGCTTCATGAAGCCGTTAATGAATTTGATCTCTTATCTCCTTGTATTCGACCTTCCAAGATTATTGCTTCCACTTCCATCTGGGAGATTATTCGTAGCACAACTAAGACCGTCTTTCCATGGAAAGGCTCGTGGCTTGATCTATGTAGCTAGCAATATTTGACTCTATAAGGGAATGGATAAAAAGAGCTCTAGTGCAGAACGAAAGCCAATTTTAATATCATAGAAGGCCAAATCGCCTTTGATGTACCGGATACTGGTTACTAACGACGATGGCATCTTTGCCTCAGGTATCAAAGCCGCGGCCGAGGGCGTCAAGGGCCTGGGAGAAGTGATAGTTGTAGCCCCTGCCGGCCAGAAGAGCGGTGTTGGCAGATCCATAAGCGTCTTTGAGCCTCTGAGGTACGCCCAGGTGAACCTCAACGGCACTTGTCAGGATGGGGTTAAGGCCTTCTCTGTGACAGGCACACCCACCGACTCAGTGATCATAGGCATCTTCGCTATAATGAAAGGTGAGCTCCCGGACCTCGTTGTCTCGGGTATCAATGTGGGAGAGAATATAAGCACTGATACCGTCACCACCAGCGGGACCATAGGCGCAGCCCTTGAGGCCGCATCCTACGGAATTCCATCCATTGCAGCCTCCATCCAGGCGGTGGACCAGGGAGATAAGTTTGATTTTCACTTGGAGGATAAGCACAGCTTCAAGGTTGCCTCCAAGGTGGTGAAGAGATTTGCCTCCAAGGTCCTGGAGAAAGGCCTTCCTGAAGGAGTCGATGTTCTAAACATCAATGTGCCCGCCGGGGCCACCGAAGATACAGAGGTCGTGATCGTAAGGCTCGCCAGGAAGATTTTCAGGACCTCGGTCCAAGAGAGGTTCGATCCTAGAGGCAGGCCTTATTATTGGATAGATGGAGATCTGGTCTGTCACGATGCCGAGGGAACCGATGTTCAGGCCCTGTACCAGGATAAGAAGATCACGGTAACTCCCCTTACCCTGGATTCGACCTCCAAGATAGACTTAAATGGCATCAGATGTCTAATTTAATTGTGGGAGTTATGAGTTGGATCCCAGATTCGAGTACATGCCCTTCGAGGACAAGGTAGACTACATCATAAAAAACCGGGATAGCCTTCCCAATGACCTAGTAGACAGGGCTATTAACATCCTGGTTCAAGCCGGGGAGATAGAGCACCCCGCCACCCTGGCCATGGATAGGGGCCTTATAAACAGGGCCATAGAGATCCTGGTGGAGGCCGGAGATTACCTCTGGGCTGCCCCCATGGCCAAGAACGCAGGCGTGGAGGAGGATTCCAAGCGCCTCTATACCCAAGGCCTTGGATTCTACATCGATAGGATAGAGTACGGAAGAGCTGTGGCCGCAGCCCAGGCACTCAATCTACCCATGGATGAGATAGCCGCCATCTTTTACAAAGGCGTGGAGACCTAGAGCCAGTACTTCGACGCCGAGCATGCCCAGGCCCTTATAGATCAGCTGGGACCCGAGCTTCAGATGGCCCTCACCTGCCGTGGTATCCAGGCCCCTGACGAAGCCCTCGAGTCCCTTGCAGAATACTCAGCCAAGGACATGCAAGGAGAGGATGTCGAATGGCCGGCGGGAGCAGAAGCTCACACCACCGGAAGAGAAAGGATTGAAGAACAGAGGCCCTCCTGGGCCCATATGAGCCAGATGACAGGCCCTGGACAGGCGATATCACCTGAAGGGAGAGTCTTTGCTGCCACAGGTCCGGCTGCAGGCGGGTTTGAAGGGCCTAGCCGCTGGCGCGGTGGGAGCTACAGGGGTATGAGGAGCCCAGAAGGATTAGGTGCTCTGGGCAATCAGGGACAGCAAAGCTATCAAGGTAAAGGCTCTGTAAAATGGACCAGATCTGGTAGATCAAGATAAGGTTAAGGCCCTGACATAGGAAGGACCTTAAGGCTATTTTTCGGAAATTGATCCCCGCCCAAGCCCAGTTTTTCTATTCAGGCTGTATTTTCGCCAAGTAAGGCAAAGAGCCTCCCGTACTCAGGAGTACCAAGACGCGGCAGGCAGTCGTCGCCTGCAACCTTTTGGGAAGTAGACATATCTTTGAAACGGATGCCCAGAAGGTAATCGCCAACTACGACTCCATCCGCCGGCATCAGGTGACCGTGGGGCGATCTAGCCCATCCTCTGGAGGCGGCAATCTGGCGCATCCCTCCCTCATAGCTGCAGAGAGATACGCGCTTCAACCTCACAGGCTTTCCCTCCTTGTCCAATAGGCATTGGCGCTGGAGAAACTTATCGGCTGTGGTACATGTGCCGTCGGCCAGGAGGATTACCTGACTTCTGCTGCATATTGACCCAGGATTTTTCCCTTCCCCATAGAATAGGTAGACCATTGTATGGATTGTGGCGCTTTGGCCATAGCTATTGGCCTGGTTGCTAAGGTTTGCGCTAATGCTGGAACCTAGGCTATAGCTATATCCAAACCCTGCCTCTTCCCATTGCAAGCAGAGATCGGGCGCTCTTCCCTGGGTCCTCTGGAGGCCATGATTATCTCGCCAGTTTGAAGGCTATCAATGGGCTTTATGCCTTCTGGCATCATCAGCTGAGTTCCCCAGGCAAGGCACAGCTCATTGAATATGCTGTGATTAGATATGGTCTTTGTAATCTCCACGGTCTCCATTATTATCCCACCCGATGCTGTTTTATCTGACCGGATTTCGAAGAGGATGCGAACCCTATTTGAATATTCCCTGAATTCGTTATTGGATGGAGATCTAGTAGATCGAGTCCCTAATGTTAGAATCTCAAGTCTATTCGTTAACGGCTACTATAATAGCATCTAATAGGTTAGTCTGCTTCCTTCAAGCCTAAGGGCCAGATTAGCCAGAAGTTGGAGAGTCGTGGCGAGGATGAGACTTAGAGTAGTAATCCCTCGCCAGAAAGCCATTATCTTTGTTAAAATATTTCAATATTTCGATAAGGTCTTCAGTGATTGCCCATCCATTAAAAAGGGAAAGGTGCTATGAACGCTATTCTATTCCTGAAGTTCCTAAAGGATGCTACTGCCACCGCTCTCCTTCCAAGGCTCGGCGTCCGGGATTGGTGAGCCCTGCAGCGCATATGTCGTTAGGGAGGCTTGCTCCCTGAGTGCTGCTAACGCTTTGAGTTTTCACGTAACCCTCCATCTCCAGCACCCCTAAGCGCGCCCCCAGCTCCTCTGGGTCTATGTCGACCCGGGCTTGAATCCTATCGACTTTAGGTGCAGGTACCTTCAGATCCGAAATGGCTCTGAGAATCTTGTAATCGGTATTATCCATGAACATCGCCTCGCTACCTTTCGGATAGTACGTTCGTCTGATGATACGCCCTGTTAATAATATACCACTATCGATTCTCATATCGATTAGAGCAGCGATCTGTGATTATAGGGTAAAAATATAGCTGCTCTAAGGCTTATGTGAACGACCCTTCTTAAATTTTGAGTCCTTTTGCCTAGGCATATTAAAAGATCGGTTTTTAGGTGACGCAGCCTTCCTTTACAGCCAACGCCCCGAGCATAGCCCCCGCAAAACCGAAATACAATAACTTACCAGAGGATGAACGGAATGAAAACACAGTTAGCAGAAATCCCAACAGATTTATTTCTCCTGGCGGCGGTCCTTTTAATAGTCTCTAATGCCATGGGAAGAGATGCTGTAGATACCTCGGGCGATTACGGGAAAGCTCTGCTCAAGGATATTAAGAGCGTGAACCTTATTACCAAGATGTCGGGCCCGGATAACACCAGCCACGACGCCGAGTTCGGCCTAAACCCCTTAGAAGTTCCACCGGGAAGCTTCATGGGGGATAGCTTCGACATGGTTTATCACTTGCCCTCATGTTCCCTGGTCCAAAAGATTCCTTATGTAAATCAGATGGTCATCTCCACCCCAGAAGTTGCTTTGAACAAAGGCTACAGGCCGTGCTCCGTCTGCAGACCTCCAACATCAAGCGATGTGCCTGGAATAGAAGGGGACATGAGCTGAGGTATAACCATAGGCGCGTACTTGGGCGATTACGGCGGCGATTGGCTATGAATGGGTTGAAAAAGGATCTTAATCGAAGGTATGAAGAAACGGATATTTCAGCGATCAGCCTCGAGGGAAGGCCAGCAAGATCAAGGAGCTTCGTTCCTATAAGGCAATAGCTCAGATGAACGATTATGTCTTAGTACTTACGCAGTTGCCCCTTCTATAAACGAATAGTTAGGCGATTTTATAAAATTTTTAATAGAATGACTAATAATTTAGAGTTTATATTCGAACTAACTTATACTATCCTCTAGCCTTTCAACTTCTAACTGGATCAAAGGTTCCAAAGGCAATCCAATGGCTTTCCTTCAAGGCCAAACCTCCTAAAAGCCTCACCTAGAGCCTCGAACCACCCAGCTCACAATAGCTTTATTTAAACCTAGGCCGCTTGATCTTCACGTGGATTAGGTGAGAGAAATTGAGCAATGAGTTTAAAAGCATGCCTTTAGATGAAAAGATCATCTACCTGGTAGACAACCTCCACGACCTGCCCGATGAGATAGCTGTGGAGGGCTTAGATATACTGAGCAAGGCGGGAGAGACCGAGTACGCCGTGGTCCTAGCCAGGGAGAAGGGAATGATACAGAAAGCCATGGATATCCTGGTGGACTCAGGAGACTACCTTTGGGCCGCCATCATAGCCAAGAACGCCGGCCTGGAAGATGAGTCAAAACGCCTTTACACTGACGGCCTCGCGTATTACATCGATATGGAGATGTTCGGCAGGGCCATATCCGCCGCCACTGCCCTTGGTTTTCCACCAGAGGAGATAGAGGCCCTCTTCAGAAAGGGCATCGAGGTGGAGAGCAGGACCATGGACCTGGGAAGGGCCAGGGCTATGATCGACAGCGCCATGGATTCGCTTGAGATAGCTATGATCGGCAAAGATGATAACATCTCCTCAGGGATCAAGGAAGCTATTAAGGACGAGAGGGCAAAGATGGCCGATAGAGATCTGAAGCTTTGAAGGCTTCCTTAATCTCTAATGGACTCGCTTTTAAAACGCTAGATTTTGGGTAAACAGAGGGTTATATATTATCTGGCTACTACTTCACCGCACAGATTTGCTGATCTCTTCCCGGGCGCATTCAGTGCATAGGTTGCAGCCCTTGGCAGGCTCTGCTATATCTGCCACCGAAATTATCCCTATAGGTTTATCTCCCTTTACTACCGGCATCCTCCTGAAACCGAACTCCTACATCCTCCTGGCAGCCTGACATATGTCCATATCGGGGCTCGATGTAACGAGATCCTGGGTCATAAAATCGTTTAGCTTGTGCTTTGAAAGATCCTTCCCGGCGGCTACGACATTAATTGCTATCTGCCGATCTGTGGCAAGCCCGCTCAGCTTCCCCTGGTCCATAACTAGCACAGTTCCCACACTCCCTTCGTCCATCTTCTTTGCCACAACTTCTGCTGTGGCAGAGGAATCGATTGCTACCAGACCCTGGATCATCTTTTCCCTTACCTTCATGCAATCGCCTTCATTTGTTTGCGATAGTTATGAATAAAAAAATTTCCGATTTAAGTGATATTATCGATATTCTTGGATGGGCAAAAGTACCTAGACGTGACCACTCCCCCGACTGAAGTC
>DAXJ01000019.1 GCA_002506335.1 Methanosaeta sp. UBA114 | reverse complement strand
ATATCTCCTCTGCATCCTAGAGTGCGCTGCGGGGCCATAGGGTAGCCTGGTATCCTACAAGACTGGGGGTCTTGTGACCTGCGTTCAAATCGCAGTGGCCCCATTGCAAAATGATTTTTCTTAGCCGGACCACAAGATTGTGGTATATGGTGGCCTGGGTAAACGAGGTTAAAGATAGATTATGATAGATTGGTCTAAACCCCATAGTGATAACTTCGACCGTTTTATTGCCAAGTACAAGCGGTATCTCCGTGAACAAGGTCTCAGAGATAGCACTATAGAGATGTATGCTGGTAACGTCGAGCGTTATCTGAAGTTCTGTAAGACAGACCACCCATCGGAAGAGGATTACACAAGATTTAAGAAATCTCTTCATTCTTGGAAGTTAAGCAGGAGCACCATCAACCAGTATGGTTTGCAATCGCGGCTTATCACAAGATGATGTGAAACGAGGTTAAGCATAAGCACCTATCCCCAGATAATTATTTACCTCTTTATTTTACGGCTGATGAAGTGAACAAGATATTCTCGGTTATAGAGAATATCAAACACCTGGCCAATACTTCCCGTATCTGTCGCCGTGGGATTGAATTGCCCCAGAACATTACCGCGAGGTTCTACGAATGTTTCTGATTCTTGTTCAACTTAGAAATGAGGCAACGAGTGAGGAGAGTAAGCCTCCTTCTGTTTAAGCGGCATTTAGCTTAGCGCCATACCCGAGCTTGGCTGAACTACCAAATCGCTGCTCTATTTTGGCTTGCACCCACAGGGATTCGCCGTTTCATCCACGTTCAGGCGACCTCAGCCTCTCGGCATCATCGCATTAACCTGGCGTGGTATCGTTTCTGTGCCAGAGCCGGAGCTCTCGCCCCACGTCCTTTCGGGCGTCTGTGTGTCCAGTGGTGGGAGGACTTTCCACACCGGCAACATCTCGCCAGCGGCGGCCGCCCTTCCTCTCTCGTTGCCTACAGCGTAGGCCACCATTGCTTATAAATCCTTGCTCTCCCCTACATCTCTGGCGAAGGATTATAACCTCCACTAGCCCTTTCATAAGAACATGGTCAAGGATCAGAGGGATCACTATTATTGGAAGGCCAAGGAGGATGGATACAGGGCCAGGTCCTCCTACAAGCTTCTCCAGATCAATAAAAAGTTCAACCTCATCAAGAAAGGCGACTCCGTCGTGGACCTGGGAGCCGCCCCCGGAGGCTGGCTCCAGGTGGCCAAGGAGCTTTCAGCCGGCAAGATCGTCGGCGTGGATCTGCAAAGGATAGAACCCATATCTGGAGTTACGACCTTCCAGGGCGACATGACCAGGGATGAGACCATAGATAATATCAAGGAGTTCCTGGGTGGCGAGGCGGACGTGGTAATCTCCGATGCCTCCCCCAACCTCTCCGGCGCCTGGGACTACGACCACGCCAGGTCCATTGATCTGGCAGAATCTGCCCTCTCCACGGCCGAGAAGCTTCTCAAACCAAGAGGAAACTTCCTGGCCAAGGTATTTCAGGGCGACATGTTCAACAGGTACCTTGAACACGTCAGGAAAAAATTTTCCAGGGTCAAGGTCCACCATCCTCCCGCCTCCAGGAAGGAGAGCGCGGAGGTGTACGTGGTGGCCAAAGACCTCCTGAAGGGACGTCCGGTGAAGCCTGGAGAGATCTATGACATCAAGATAACTTCCCTTGGCAAGTCAGGGGACGGTGTAGCTCTTATCGATGGCTTTGCTGTGATCATCAAAGGAACGCGATTGGGAGACGAGGTTAAGGTTAGGATTAAAGATTCAAAGCCTCACTTTGCCTTCGGAGAGGTCATCGAGAGAAACGGTTAATAACCTGGCAAAGAAAAGATAGAAGACATGGCGACCACGACGAACGAGAGCGCGGTGATCTTCGTAGGAGGTAAGCCGGTCATGAACTACGTTCTGGCAGTGATGACCCAGTTCAACAAGAACGTCCCTGATGTCACCCTCAAGGCCAGGGGCAGGTCCATATCTAGGGCGGTGGACACCACAGAGATCGCCAGGAACAGATTCATGCCCCACCTGAAGATCAAGAACATATCCATTGGGACTGAGTGCATTCCTGGGGACGACGGAGAGCGCGTGAATGTCTCCTCCCTAGAGATCATATTGACGAACCAGCCCTTGGCCAAGTAGTCCGAGCAGTCTATAGGTATCAAATCTTTTTCCCTCTTTGGAAAACTATTTTATATCTGGCACCTCAACCCTTTTATGTGACCATCTTCAAAGCTTACGATGTTAGGGGTATTTTCGGTACAGAGGTTACAGAGGAGGAGGCTAGACGCATAGGCATGGCCTTTGGCTCCTGGGCTAAGGGTGGAAAGGTATGCACGGGAAGGGATACCAGGATTAGCGGCCCATCTCTCCAGGGAGAACTTGTAAAGGGAATTCTAAGCACGGGGTGTGAGATCAAATCCTACGGAGTAGTGCCCATAGCCATCCTGAGCTTCATCACCTGGAAGGATGGACTCTTTGCGGCTGCCTACATATCTGCGTCCCACAACCCTCCTGAGTACAATGGCATTAGATTCAGGACCAGCAACGGATATGGCCTGCTATACCAGCAGACCGACATCATGATGTTTTACAGGGAAGGAAACTTCCTGAAGGGCCAGGGGCAGGTGGTAGAGAACGATGCCAAAGAGGCGGTCCTCAGGTACGCCGACTACGTCAAGGGAAAGCTTCGATTCAAGCGAAGAATGAACGTCGTCCTGGATGTCGGAAACGGCTCTGCCTCAGCTGCAGTTCCCCTCTATCAAAAGCTCGGCTTTAATCCCATAGTTCTCAATGCTGAGATGGATGGCAGGTTCCCGGGTAGGGGGCCGGCTCCAGGTGAGGAGTCGCTCAAGGCTGCATCCAGGGCCGTGGTGGAGAACGGAGCTGACTACGGCATGGGATTCGATCCCGACGCTGACCGGGGAATAGTCATAGATGACCTCGGCAGGGTAATCCCCCCTGAGAAGGTGGCCATAATCCTGGCAAGGAGAAGGTATCATCCTGGTGACCTGGTCATCGCCGGCTTTGACTGCTCCCGTATCCTGGAGGATTTCCTGACCCCCGAGGGCTTCAATGTCAGGAGAGAGAAGGTCGGAGACGTCTTCGTGGCCAACACCGTCAAGGATTCGGGCGCGGTTTTAGGTGTAGAAAGGAGCGGCCACTTCTTCCTTCCCGAGTTCCAGTACTCGGACGATCCATTTGCCATGAGCCTTGCCCTTGGCGAGATAATCTCCGAGGGCCAGAGGCTCTCCGAGCTTATCGATCAGATCCCCGACTACCCCTACGTTCAGAAGAGCGTGAGAATAGAGGGCGGCCAGGACGCGGTGGCCAGGGCCATGAAGACCTTGAGCAGAGATCTGGCATCCCTAAACCCCGACACCACCGATGGCCTCAAGGTGGTGACACCGGATTACAGCGCCCTTATCCGGCCTTCCAATACAGAGCCCCTGATACGCCTATACGTGGAGACGACAGGAGGCAGCCCTGAAGGCGAGGCGCAGAAACTTGAGAAGATGATTCGGGATGCTGTAATGCCTTAAGCCCTAAATTTTTTTGGTTTGGCCCCAAGGAACATATTTATTTATGGCCTCGGGCCCCATTACTTTGAGTGAATCTAGAGAGCTGAGTCCAGTGGCCTTCCAAGACGTCTGTATCCTCATACCTACCCTCAACGAAGCGAGCTCCATAGCGCCGGTAATAAAGGATTTCAAGGATCTAGGATTTGAGAACATTCTGGTCATAGATGGTCGGAGCACCGATGGTACCCAAGAGCTGGCCAAGAAGGCCGGTGCCAAGGTCGTAGTCCAGTCTGGCAGCGGCAAAGGCCAGGCCATGGCCGAGGCCTTTGACCTCATAGATCAGAAATACATTTTGCTCATAGACGGCGATGGGACTTATCTGCCTTCGGAGGCCTATCTGCTCTTGGATCCCCTCATAAAGGGTAAGGCTGACCATGTGGTTGGCAACCGCTTCGACAGGCTGGAGGGCAGGGCTTTAAAGAAGCTCAATGCCTTTGGAAACAGGCTCATAAATGGATTTTTCTCTACAGCTTACGGCGTACACCTGACAGACATCCTCTCGGGTTACAGGGCATTTACCACTGAGGGCATCAGGTATCTGGACCTCTTCACAGCAGGCTTTGAGATAGAGTCAGAGATGACCATAGAGAGCATCAAGAAGGGCCTGGATATCATAGAGGTTCCCATAACCTACCGTCCGAGGGCAGCTGGCACCAAGACCAAGCTCAATCCCTTCAAAGATGGATTAAAAATCATCCTGACCATCTACCGTATGGCCAAGACCCACAACCCCATGTTTTACTTTGGGATGATTGGCTCAGGCTTCGGCTTTCTGGGTCTCACCACGGGGTTCATAGTACTTAGAGACTGGCTTAATGGAAGGATAGAACACATACCTCTAACTATCCTCACGGCCATTTTCATCATAGTGGGCTTCCAGTTATTGATGATGGGCATCATGGGGGATTTCGTGGCTGATCTTCACAGGCAGATGCTGAGGGAAATCTACAGGAAGAGGAGGTGAATTCAATATCTGTTTTCACGGATCAGGTTATGTTACTCCATTATGATCGCGTCGCAGCAGGAAGGCGCTTGTGAATATTCCTCGCAAAATAAAAAATTAATAAATAAAAACGTTGATCGGGGTTCTTCATTCCTCGATGCTCGGCAAGAGGTTTAATCGCATCAATGATCCCCCACGATGGGGATCCCCCTCGTTAATTAGGAAACCCAAGCAGACGATTTCTAGGTTATTGGCATCGGAATCCAGGAAAAACTGTATTTCTTGGCGGAAGGTAGTTGCAAAATTTGTTGTCCTATTGAGCCGAGCAACTCGTCGTTTAAAGAGAAAAAATATTAAAAATTGACGGCAGCCCGAGCTACTTTCTGAACTCGAGCTTGCAGTCGTCCTTGGCCTCAAGCAGGTAGCCCTTCCCCGGTTCCAAGGTCTCATTGCCGCTCACCTGGGCCCAGCTCGATCCATCGTACTTCCAGAGGAAGGTGGATACATACCCCTTGGCAGCCGCCTGGGGATAGCTGTACCTCTTATGCTCGGCGCTCACGATCACGCTGTTTATGCTCACCGTTCTGTTGTACGGGGCTCCTATTAAATTCCAGCCCTTAACCAGGCTCAGGCGGTAAGGCAGCTCCACGGGTTTTCCTGATACCTCTATGGTGAAGTTACCTGAGCTATCCACCATGTATCCTCTGCCCGCCTCCAGACGGGTTACGTTATTCATGCCGTTATCCTCGGTGGTGAAGCTCCAATCCTGGCCTACCACCGTGAAGATGCCTCTATAGGGCTTGCTGCTGAAGTACTTGGAGACCGACGTATCCTTGGGATTGAGATACAGGGATATGGCGCTCCATCCTGGGGTTATCCTGATGATCTGGGTCTCTCCGGGTACCACCTCGTACTCCACGGTGAAGGTCCTGGTCTCGTTTACCTTGGGCCGTATCACCGGCCAAATGACCTTCTTGCCCTGGGCCATGATCTCCTCGTCATGGAATACGGCCTGACCATCCTCCTTGACTACCACCTTCTCGGCATCCTTGGGTATGACGACATCTCCTATGAGGGCGGCAGGGGAGTTGAGGAGGAGCTTTCCATCTGAGACCTCGGTCTGCATCCAGTAGACCCAGTCGGTGGCCATCTCATTCCTGGGGGTAATGGATGCCTCTAACTCAGCTTTGGCGTAGCTGGCACCTTCATTGGCAGCAGTGGCAGCCACGGGGCGGATGGCAGGGCCAGCTGTAGAGTTGACTGTAGCCTTGGCGGTAACGTTGGTCGTAACATTGACCGCAGGACTGACCATAGCGTTAACCGCAGGCTTTACTGTAACGTTGGATGCAGGCATGTTAGTTACTGAGCTTTTGACTACATTACTGTTGGCTGTGGAGCTAACAGCAGGTTTAAGGGTGGTGCTGTTGGCTGCGAGGCTGGCTGATGCAAAGCCAGCTGCTGCAGGGCTTCCTTCAGAGCGCTTTGTCTGGGTCACAACCTCGGTGTAAGGCAGGGGTGGGGTCCTCGGCACCGACGGCCTGAAGCAAGGATCGCCGAAGAGGGTGCTTATGCTCAGGGTCTCATTCATCATGCGCTCGGCGGACGGCCATCCATTAGGCAGCAGCTCCTCGTAATCCTCCATGTCCTTGAGGCTCTGGGCTCCCTTGAGCTTCATGCTGTAGAGGTTATCAGCATCCTTCACCGCCTGGCCCATGGTGGCGTTCTCGTAGACCAGGGCCTGATAGAACCTCTTGTGGTGGTCCTCTGATACGTGGATGTAGGAGAGGCTGGAATACCCCACGTAGTTCAACGATCCTGCCCTGATGAAGGCTAGGGCGATGGAATCGTCGAGCTTCATGGGTATGTACATCTGCATCCCTCCGGCCCTCACGGTTGTGCCTTTGAGCCTAGCTGTCATGCAAGCCTCGACCGTAGTGGTCTGGGGAGCCAGGGTAAGTTCCTTGACGTGGGCCTCGTTCAGAGCCTTATCATTAAGTGACCATTCTGATAGAGCCCATAGGCTCTGATCGCCGTGGTGGTTAAAGGCCACTATATTCTGGCCGTTGTTCATGAGGGAGGAGACCATCTGATAGGTCGCCTCCTCCCAGCGCAGTTCCCTCACCTTGAACCCCGCCTGCTCCAGATAGTCCCTGATGCTTATGATTATGGGAGACTGTGGCCAGGCTAAGGGCGCGGAGGGTATGGTCAGAGCGTTGTCCTTCCAGGCGCCCTGGAGCCTATCATAGGCCAGGGTCCTGGCCACCATTTGGGAGGCATCATAGACGCTAAGGCCAATTATCCTGCCCATGGCCACCTGGCTGTAGTTGCTGCCATACTGGTTTATCCTGTAGTCCCTGTAGATATCGAAGGATACGGTATCGCTGAAGTTCTGTTGCAGGCCGGTGGGCACAAAGGGCATGGATCCAGGATCCCCAACCACTATCAGGTACTGGGGTGAAATCTTGGCCTCGTCTACCCTCTGCTTGAGCACCTCTTCCACCTTCTTTGGATCTATATCCTGGGGATTGGTGGCCACATCTACCAGCAGGGATTTCCTGGCTGCGGCAAGTTGAGCCGAGACTAAGGATAACCTTGGAACTTGGGTATGGCTGAAGGCGGTGATGTTCACGGCAGGCACATTGGACCTGACGTTGATGGTGTAGTTATTGGTCTTGTGGGTGTAGCCGTCCCCTGCTTCTAGGTTGAACTTCCAGGCACCTGGGGAGGCCATGGGCACTGTGGCGTGGTAAAGCTTGCCCGGAGTGATATTAGTGGTGATCAC
>DAXJ01000122.1:8442-32632 GCA_002506335.1 Methanosaeta sp. UBA114 | reverse complement strand
GAAAAGATCATGGAGAACAGGACCTGGCTCCAGGGCATCACCTACACCGACCGGATGTGCTACGTTGCCTCCCTGACCAACAACGAGTGCTACTGTGGTTGCATTGAGAAGCTCCTTGGCCTCGAGGTGCCCCTGAGGGCCCAGTACATAAGGGTCATTTTAGAAGAGCTGTCGAGAATCCAGAGCCACCTTATAGGCACTGGCGAGTTCTTGACCTTAGTGGCAGGCGTCGGCTACGCCCCCTGGCAGTACATGATCATAGACAGGGAGGACATAATCTCTCTCATTGAGAGCGTCACGGGAGCCAGGCTTACCCACACCTTCGTGCGCTTCGGCGGCATCAGGAACGACCTGCCTGAGGGCTTTGCCGATAAGTGCAGAAAGACCCTGAAGTACATAGATTCCAGGACCAAGGAGTACATAGAGCTCTTCGAGCAGGATCCCCTCTACCACATGAGGCTGGAAAATGTTGGGTCCATAAAGCCCGAGGACGGCAAGCGCATGGGCGCTGCGGGACCGGTGCTCAGGGCGACAGGCGTCGATTACGACATGAGGAAGATCGACCCCTACCTGACCTACTCGGAGCTCGACTTCAAGGTGTGTACAGGAAAGAGGGGCGACTCGGCCGACCGCATCGATGTTCGTATGCGCGAGATTCTGGAGAGCATCCATATCATAGAGCAGTGCCTGGACAGGATACCTGAAGGCCCCATAAAGACCGAGGTCAAGGTACCCAAGAAGATCCCGGCCGGTGAGGCGTATTATAGGGTCGAGGACCCCAGAGGTGAGATGGGTATGTACGTCATCAGCGATGGCGGAGACAAGCCCTACCGCGTAAAGGTAAGAGGTCCATTCTACGCCACCTTCCAGACCTTGACTCCGCTTCTCGAGGGCATGTACCTAGCAGATGTGGTAGCCACCGCGGGCAGCATGGACGGCTGTCCATCCGAGGCTGACAGATAGGAGGAAGTGAAATGGATGGAATAATTGACGCCATCAGTACGTTTGCTTCCCAGCAGCCAGCAATCTTCGCTCTGATCATAGGGATCATAGGCGCTGCGCTCATCGCTGCCGTGGTCAACGTCGGAGCCATGCTGGTTATCTGGGGCGAAAGAAAGGTCCTGGGCGATTTTGCTGCCAGGTACGGCCCCAACCGTGTGGGCGGTAGGTGGGGCATCCTTCAGCTGGGTGCCGATGCCATCAAGCTCTTCACCAAAGAGGACAGCATTCCCAACGGAGCCGATAAGGGTGTCTTCGTTTGGGCGCCTATAGTGGCCTCCATGGCCACCATGCTGGTCGCTGCAGCTGTACCCTTCGGGGCCCTGCACATAGGAGGTAAGGATTATCCCTTGGTCGTGGCCAACATGGACATCAGCGCCTTCTACGTTGAGGCCGCTCTCAGCATCATGGCCATAGGCGCCTTCATGGCAGGTTACAGCTCCAATAACAAGTATTCCCTTCTGGGCGCCTTCAGAGGCGTGGCCAGGATGATCTCTTACGAGGTCCCCATGGGCGTCTGTGTGATTGCCGTGGCGGTAATGGCTCACAGCTTAAACCTGGTGGAGATCGTTCAGAACCAGACTCTTTGGTATGCCTTTGCCCAGCCGATAGGGTTCGTTATCTTCGTTGTAGCCCTGGTCACCGATCTGGGAAGAATTCCCTTCGACCAGTCCGAGGCTGAAGAAGAGATCATATCTGGTTATAACACCGAGTATGGTGGCATTAGGTGGGGCCTCCTGTACTTCCAGGAGTATAACAACATGGTTCTGGGATCCATCCTCCTCGCTCTCATGTTCCTGGGCGGCTGGCATGGGCCTATCATACCCATACCCCTCCTGGACATAGTCTCGCCCTTGATATGGCTCTTCATGAAGGTAGTAATAGTGATGTGGGCCCTGATTTGGATCAGAAGCTCCCTCTTCAGGTTGAGAATTGATCAGGTCACAGACCTGGGATGGAAGTGGATGCTGCCACTATCCCTACTCAACCTTGGATGGGCCATAATCATAGGGTCTTACTTTGCGTGAGGTGGCACTGAGATGTTGAAGAGAAAGATGATCAAAAACTTCAGCTGGCCTTTGAAGACCGCGAGAAAAGCGCCAGAGATGACCAGGCAGTACCCTGAGTACATGATGGAGCTGCCTGCAGCCGAGCGCGGTATTCACGAGTTGGATGCCACCACATGCATAGGCTGCTCATCCTGCGCCAGGGTTTGTCCCAACAGCTGCATAGAGATGGTCGCCTTCAAGTTCGGAAATCCCCTCAAGAACAAGAAGATGCAGTACCCAAGGATAGACTACGGGAGATGCATGTTCTGTGGCCTGTGCGTGGACGAGTGTCCCGTAGAGTGCCTGAAGATGGGCCAGAAGGTGACCATGGCGGGCTGGACCAGAGATGACATCATCAAAGGTCCAGAGGTAATAGCTACCAAGAGGCTCAACGCTGCTGAGGTCAAGGCTGCTGAAGAAGAAGCCAAGAGAATCGCCGCTGAGAAGAAGAAGGCTGCGGCTGCCGCAGCTGCGGCCAAAGAGAAGGCCGGTGGAGCTAAAGCCCCTGTCGCTGTGGCTGGCGAAAAGAAGTCCCCTGCCAAGAAGCCTGCAGCTGCCAAGCCCTCTGAGACTGCGCCCGGCGGAGGTGCATCCTAATGTCCGAAAAGTCCGGAGTAAGCGTTGTCGGATCTATATTCGAGCTGGTAGCGCTCCTCCTGGCTCTGGCCGTGATCTTCGGCGGCCTGGCAGTGGTGCTCTTCCTCTCCCCCTGGTCCCAGACGGTTATTCAGAAGATCTTCGACATAAGCTTCTTAATCGAGCTTGGGTCCTATCTGGTAATAGCAGCCATCGTTGTGCTTCTCTCGGCCCTGGTGGTCTACTCCAATAACATGGTCCACAGCGCCCTTTACCTTCTGGGAAGCTTTGCAGGCGTGGCCGCCCTGTATATCCTCCTGAATGCCACCTTCCTTGGTGTTGCCCAAGTCCTGGTGTACATAGGAGCAGTCGGCGTCCTGATACTCTTCGCTGTGATGCTTACCAGGAAGACGATCGTGGAGGAGTCCCATGGTGAATTATAAGATAATCATTCTGACGCTGGCCTTTCTGTCGGCGCTCTTCGCCTCCCTATCCCTGACCCCATGGGGCCAGGTGGTCGGTGAGAAGACGCCCTTCACTTACGTTCCACAGGAGGGCAACAGGGTGCCAGAGAGTGGCATAGGAAACATCGGGTTGGAGATCTTTACCCTATATGTCTTCTCCTTCGAGATCCTGGCCCTCGTCCTGACGGCAGCCCTGGTCGGCGCCATATACATCGCCAAGAAGGAAGTGGCTTGAGGAGGGATGATTTGATGACAAGGAGGAGGGAAGAATGATCCCAGTAGAGCTTTACATATTGCTCTCATCCGTAATGTTCACCTTGGGGCTTTATGGCCTCGTCACTCAGCGCAATGGTATCAAGCTGATGATGTGCATAGAGCTCCTGCTGAACAGCGCCAACATAAACCTCGTCGCCTTCTCGGCCAACCAGCCTAACGCCAATGGACAGGTCTTTGCCTTGTTCTCCATTGCGCTCGCTGCAGCCGAGGCCGGGGTCGGTTTCGCCATACTGATATCGCTTTACAGGCTCTACGGAACCATAGACCTGGATAACATCAACGCCCTGAGGTGGTAAACGGTGTTCAGTGATTTCGCTTACCTGATCGTGGGCCTGCCAGTTCTGGCCTTCGTCCTGTGCCTGTTCTTCGGCTGGCACCTGCCTAGGGGCGGAGGATTCATGACGGTCCTGGCGACCTTTGTAGGGCTTATAATATCTTGGGGCATTTACAAGGAGATGCCCGCCTTACCAAACGGCATACTGCACCAATCGATGCCCTGGTTCGCCAACTTCAACGTGGGCATACTGGTAGACCCCCTGGCTATAGCCATGCTCCTCATGATCACCTTCGTGGTCACCCTGATCCACACCTACGCCAATGCGTACATGGACGGGGATCCGGGAGCTGCCAGATATTTCGCCGAGGCTGCTCTGTTCACGGCCTCCATGCTTGGACTGGTCTACTCCGATAACTTACTCCAGCTCTTCATATTCTGGGAGCTCGTAGGGCTGTGCTCTTACCTGTTGATAGGCTTCTGGTACAGAAAGCCCAGCGCCGCAGCTGCAGCCAAGAAGGCCTTCCTGACCACCAGGGTCGGTGACGTCCTCTTCCTGCTGGGCATCGTCCTTCTATACAACAACATGGTCAGCCTCAACCTTCACCTGGCTCCTGGAGAGTATCTCCTCCAATTCCCGGTGATCTACAAGTATCTGGCCTTGATACCACCAACTCAGCTCACCTTCGTTGCCCTGTGTCTCCTGGGCGGTGCGGTTGGTAAATCCGGTCAGTTCCCCCTGCATGTCTGGCTGCCCGATGCCATGGAGGGCCCAACCACGGTCTCTGCCATGATCCACGCAGCTACGATGGTTACTGCAGGCGTCTACCTGGTGGCCAGGATGTTTCCGCTCTTCTACGCGGCACCCAACGCCCTGACGGTAGTAGCCCTGGTTGGAGCCTTCACAGCCCTTTTCGCAGCGACCATGGGATTGACAACCTTCGACATCAAGAGGGTCCTTGCTTTCTCAACCGTGAGCCAGCTTGGCTTCATGATGGCAGGCCTAGGTGTCGGATCGGTAGTTGGAGCAGCTTCAGTTGGAATCTCCATATTCCACCTGATAGGCCACAGCTTCTTCAAGGCCCTCCTCTTCCTGTGCGCAGGCTCAGTCATCCACGCCGTTGGAACCAACGATATGCGTGAGATGGGCGGCGTTGGGAAGTACATGAAGTGGACCGCTTACACCATGCTGATAGGCGGTGCATCCCTGGCGGGCTTCCCCTTAACCACGGGATTCTTCTCCAAGGATGAGATCATAGTTACAGCCTACGAGTACGGCCTGGCCCAGAGCTTCATACCCTACCTGTTCCTGGTCCTGGCAGCCATATTAACAGCAATATACACCTTCAGGCTCTGGTTCGTCGCCTTCACGGGAGAGCCTAGGAGCGACTACCACAAGCACGAGTCCCCATGGCTCATGCTCGGGCCTCTGTGTATCCTGGCGGTCTTTGCCCTCGGCTTCGGTATAGTCGCCCAGGGCGGGTTCTATGACTACGTGGGCACTAACTTCGATCACTACGGCGTCAACTTCGCCGAGCTCGGAGTGATTGGAGGTCACGCCATAGAAGATGCGGAAGGTGTAGCAGCTGAGGGCGAGCACGCAGTCGCCGCTGAAGGCGAACATGGTGCAGCAGCTGAGGGTAAAGAAGGCGGAGACGCGGGAGAACCCTGGTACATACAGATACTGCCTATTATCATAGCTCTGGGTGGAATACTAGTTGCAGCCTTGTTCTACTATCTGCACAAGTTCGACCCGAGTATGATCACCTCAGAGAGAGATCCCATAAGGAAGCTTCTCTTGAAGGGCTACTACCAGCACGAGATCTACACCCAGTGGTTTGCTGAGAAGGTGATCTACGGCACAGCCATAGTATGCAACATGATCGACATCAAGATCGTCGACGGTGCCCTAAACTGGATAAGCGAGGTCATAGTAGCCTTCGGAGGCGGCGTCAGAAGGGTCCAGACTGGAGTTGTTCAGAACTACATCACAGCAGTCATGCTGGGAGTGGTGGTTCTAGTGGTTGTGATTGAGATAGCTTTGCAGGTGGGCTTCGTATGATATCAAACGCGATAACCTTGATGATCGCAGTGCCTCTAATAGGCGCTGTTCTCTGCTTTGCAGCGAAGTCCCAAGCCAGGATAGTGGCGCTGATAGCATCCCTGGTTCCCCTGTTCATATCCTTGCAGATGTACACGGGCTTCGATAAGACCTCGAAGCTGATGCAGTTCGTCGAGAGCTATAACTGGGTCCCGTCCCTGGGTGTAAAGTACACCGTGGGCGTGGATGGCATAGGAATGCCTCTGGTGCTCCTGTCGACCATAGTCTCGGTCCTGGTGGTAATATACTCCTGGGGAGAGCACGACAGGGCTAACCAGTTCTTCGCCCTCCTGCTCCTGAATGAGGTGGGCGTCTTAGGCGTCTTCACGTCCCTGGACTTCTTCCTGTTCTACATCTTCTGGGAGATTGTCCTAATACCCATGTTCTTCCTGATCGGAAACTGGGGAGGACCAAGGAAGAGCTATGCAGCCATTAAGTTCTTCATATACACCCATATAGCTAGCTTGATAATGCTCCTGGCAATCTTTGGGCTCTACTTCACCTACAGGATGCCCGATGGATCCAGGACCTTCGACATGCTGACCCTGATACAGGCCACATCAGACAAGGTATTATTCCCACCGGCTCTGATCAACCTGATATTCGCAGGGTTGCTTTTCGGCTTCTTGGTAAAGATGCCAGCCTTCCCCTTCCACACCTGGCTTCCTGACGCCCACGTTGAGGCGCCAACGGCAGGCTCGGTGCTCCTGGCCGCTCTGCTGCTCAAGATGGGCGGCTACGGCATCTTCAGGGTAATACTGCCCATGCTGCCGAATGTAGACAAGATGTTCGTAACCGTGATCGCTATAATAGCAGTCTTGAGCATTGTGTATGGGGCATTCCTGGCCCTGGCTCAGAAGGATCTAAAGAAGATGGTGGCTTACTCATCTGTCAGCCACATGGGCTTCGTAACATTGGGAGCAGTAGCATTTACCTGGCTCTCCATCCAGGGAGCCATGTTCCAGCAGTTCTCCCACGGCCTCATAACCTGCGTCCTCTTTATGTCCGCAGGAACGATACAGCATACCGTTGGAACCAGGATCATAGCTGATCTTGGAGGCCTGGCTGATAGGATGCCCAAGTTCGCAGTTCTGATGCTGGCAGGCTTCATGGCATCTCTGGGCCTTCCGGGAATGAGCGGCTTCGTTGCCGAGTTCACAGTGCTTGCCGGATCTTACGCAACGCTTCCGTTCTACACCCTGATAGTGATCTTCTTCAGCGTAGCCATCACCGCAGCCTATCACCTTTGGTCCATGCAGAAGGTCATGTTCGGGCCCATATTGCCCAAGTTCCTGGACGTCCACGATGCCCACACGTATGAGATAGCCTCCATGACGGCCTTCATACTGCTGATAATCCTCTTCGGTGTTCAGCCGGCCTTGATAACCGACATCATGGGGACCGCGGCCTATCAGGTGATGGAGCCGGTCAAGACCCTGGCCCAGATGGGGGTGATTTGAAGTGGTAGATCTAGCGCATTACGCCCCGCTTTATGCTGAGGGTCTGCTAACTGCCCTGGCGATGCTGATACTCTTCGCTGGACTCTTCATGAAGTCCAAATCCATGATGGGGTATGTAAGCCTGGTAGGTCTGGCGCTATCCCTGTTCCTGGTCCTGACCGCCAAGACGGGCTCCATCTTCTTCTTTGATACCGTATCAGTGGACCCGCTGTCCCAGTTCTTCAAAGCGACCTTCATAGTGGTCTCTTTACTGGTAGTGATAGCTTCCCTGAGCCGGTACAAGGAGAGTGCCGGAGGGGATGAGTTCTATGCTCTCCTCCTGCTGGCAACTGTTGGCATGATGGTGGTCTCAAGCTCTATCGACCTCATAACCTTATTCGTGGGCTTCGAGCTAGCCAGCCTTTCCACCTACGCCCTGGCTGCCTTCGATAAGTCTAGGAGAAACCTGGAAGCTGCAATGAAGTACTTCATCTTCGGGTCAGCTTCCTCGGCCCTGATGCTTTTCGGTTTCTCCCTGCTATACGGCATGACCGGGACCACCAGGATCTCCGAGATTGCAACAACCTTGACTGCCAACCTCGGTCCTGCAAGCCTCATAGCCCTGATCTTCGTCATAGCCGGATTTGCCTTCAAGATGGCTCTGGTGCCCTTCCACATGTGGGCTCCCGATACCTACGAGGGCGCGCCCTCCCTGGTTTCGGCATTGCTTGCGGCAGGCTCCAAGAAGATGGGCTTTGCAGCAGCCTTCAGGGTCATCTTCGTGGCAATGGTCGCTTTGAGGGTTGAGTGGTACCTTGCCTTCGCCATCCTGGCAGCGATTACCATGACTCTGGGCAACATCGTTGCCATATGGCAGAACAACGTCAGGAGAATCTTTGCCTACTCCTCGGTGGCTCAGGCAGGATACATTGCCATAGCTTTCGTGGTTGTAGGTGCAGCGGGCACATTGCCCAACAGTGCCTACGTTGCCCAGACGGGCATCGCAGGCGGCCTGCTCCTAATCCTCGGCCACGCCCTGATGAAGACAGGGGCCTTCATTGCCACGGCAGTGGTGGCCTACATGGTTCTGAGGGAAGGAAAGACCGACCCAGACGATATATCGAGCTATGCAGGTCTGAGCAAAAGGGCTCCCATCACGGCCTTCTGCCTCCTGATCTTCATGTTCGCCCTGGCGGGAATTCCACCGACGGCTGGGTACATAGGGAAGTTCGTGCTATTCGGCTCTGCCATCAACGCAGGGCTAGTTTGGCTGGCAGTGCTGGCCATAATCAACAGTGCCATCTCCCTGTACTACTACCTGAGGATCATCATGTACATGTACCTCAGGCCAGCGACCGGGCCCAAGATCGTAGAGCCCAAGGGATACGTGGCAGCTTTAGTCCTGACGACCATAGGGGTCATCTGGATTGGAGTCAATCCACAGCCCTTCATAGATTATGCGATGCAGGCAGCAGCGGTTCTGCTGCCTCATTAAAACTTTTTTAGCTTATTTTCTTTAACTTTGACATTATAAACCTTGATATTATTACCACTATTATTAATGCGTCAGTTTTATATAATCAAATCTTGGCTAACTACTTTGGCTTTGGATGTAGAGAGCTTCATAGAAAATGGCGAAGAGGCCCCCATAGAGGAGGAGTTTTTAGAGCGCAGGAAAGTCAACCTCCAATTCTACTGCTTAGATAGCCCTACTGGGATGATTAGCACTAATAGTCCAAGGCAGCTCTCTGAGTTTCGTTCTAGATTACCTTGTCTCGATCGATAGTGCCAGCTCTGAGCGGCATCTAGGACGCATAGATCCGTTTCTCAGCGGGAACTCTGATTGGGATGACCTAGCTGCGATGAGGATCCTACCAAATCGATAGGCATATAACCGGCTGCAAGTACGCTCAGGGTTAAGACGGCGGATCTCATTACAGAGTGTGCTTGCATCGTTCCGGGTTGGTGGCTAAGAGCAACAAAAGCCGCTACTTGGAAGCTGTGCATCACGCAATGGCCGCATGGCAGTTGCTGAACTACCATGCAGCGCTTGCGAGAACCTCAAGCAAACCGGGCGATCAGCTTATCGAAGGTCTAGGACTTCTTGATGTCATGATGGCTGATAACCTAGAGTATATCGTATCCCGTGAGGCGCTGTCGTGGAGGAGCGCTGGCCTTTGCTCACAACAGCAACCTGCAGCATGGAAAGGCATAGTGCAGTTGGACCCCAATTTGTTAATATGGTGGCCAGCCGGAGCTCAGCTCCATGAGATCTTCGGCCTATGCTATGCGGTCATAGGAACTGTCGTGGATGTTTCCGATGACAATGATATCGGCCAGATGGAAGCCAAGACTCTTAAGGCTCGGTTGATTGCCGTGCCTGGACTGGGGTGATTTATTCCAACTAACAAAGGCCAAGGGCTTCAATCCTCGGAGATCACAGCTCTTCCGGTTCGCTCGGGCAGTATGAAGAACGTGACCTACTCCCCACTGACTTCCCAGAGCTTAACCGATTTCGACTGGCTGGATATCCTTGATTCCATGGCTTACAGCCGCGGTGGGCCAGCGCTGCCATAACGGTACATTAATACCAAGCTCGAAGCGAGGCCGGGGAGGGTGTTTGAACGTGTGCGGTGGATCATGAAGTGGACGCTGTTGTGGATTTAAAACAGACATGGCCTCAATTAGAACATAGGTTATTCTCTGAATCCAAAACCTCATCCTCATATATACTAAAGGGCATTCTTATAGATAAGATGTAGCTACAATAATAAGAATAGTACCTAAATATTTTAGTTAGTTTTTTATACTAAAGGTGATTGTACGTATTAGGGAATTATGCGGGGAGGGAGGACGTGTTTGATCTGGCTATATACAAAAAATAGCGGTAGCTGTCTGGGATCTTCAGTTCTACCTTTCTATTCTAAGAAAATAATATCTAAAGCTTGATAGCCATGAGCAGCGATCCCATATTAAACCACACGCAGGTCTCCATCTACTATCTGGGATACGATCAGATGATCGATGTAGATGTGGAGATGGCCCCACTCCTAAGAGCCCTGTGGGATAAGGGCATCATGACATGTAACTCCTGCCAGGAGATTGAACCCGGCATCATGTGGATAGAGTTCTACTCGGCAGAGGACGTAGAGGCCTTCGTAACTCTCTTGGTAGTGGCTCTGGGAAACAGCACAAGTCAGTTCCCTGAGGCCGATGATTGGCTGTACCTGAGGATGTTTGGAGGAATCGGCGAGGAAAGAAAGCCGTGGAAGTACGAGGCTCATCCCAATCTCTGCCAGGAGCTACTGGATTCCGATTGTCTCAAGACCAATATCTCCAGCTCGGGGGCCATTGCCCTGACCGTATCAGTGCGCTTTCCTATAGATGATTACAACAGGTTGCTGGAGCTTGTTAGCAATTGAATCCGATAATATTTAAAACCCAAGACCTCTCATTATGTCTAAAAAACTCATAAAAGAAATTAAAGAAAGTTCTTATGGCACTCGGGGTGCTATCGGTGCAGCTGGCCTTAGTCGTATGGCTGCGGCGAAGATCAGATAGAGAGCTGCGAGGCCGACGATCACATAGACTACGGCCGATGCCAGGGTGGCTGTGCCTAAGATGGCGGCTACTACGTTGTAGCTGAATAATCCAATGATTAGCCAGTTCAGGCCCCCTATGATGACCAAGGCCAGACATATCCAGTAAAGGGTATCATACCATGCCATTTTGCTCTCTCCTATTCAGTTTTGCCTTGGAATTCTAATGGCCTCCATACTACTTAAATTTTATCTGCAAGATCATATAATTGCTTAGAGATACATCCCTAACAAAGGGCTTGGTTACCACCAAAAGGATATTAAAAGAACGTTATAGAATCGGTTGATATGCGAAAATGATCAGTAGGGCCTTTAAAAAGCCTTTTGGTGCTTCAAGGGGTTATTGGCTTTATCATACGATATCGTTCATGCCAAAGAAGGCTGTTCTCCTACGATGAAAATGGAAAGGCGTATATATTTACAAGGCTCACTTCTTTTAGGTGATAATTCTGGCCGCCGAGGACACCATACGGGTTACTGTCGAGGAGCTTCTCAAGGTTCTTTCAGCCAGGAACATCATGGGCGATCCCATAGATACCGAAGATAAGACCATCATCCCAATAACAAAAATGGGTATGGGGTTTGGAGCCGGGATGAGGAGCACCAATGAGGCGTCCAGCCCCTATGGCATGACAGGATCAGGGGGCGGCGCTGGCGTCCAGCCCGTGGCAGTGGTGGTGATCTTTAAAGGCGTGCCCGGCCCGGAAGGAGTCAGGGTCCTGCCTCTGGAGGAGCCCAGCGCCATGGCCGAATCCCTCTCTCAGGTGATGTCCCTGGTCATAGATAAGCTCTCAGGCCATAAGGGGGGGCGGGGAGCTTCAGGTCAATCCACATCCATAGAGGTCAAGTAGGCAGGGGAAGATGAAACCCCTCCTGGTTCTTTTAATATTAGCCATCATCATTGCTTTAGTCTTCCTGATACCCATCCGCTTGAAGATGCAGCTCTTAAAGGATGCTTCTCGGATAAGGGGCTTTTATAGGGTGGCCTGTTTCGGGCTGACTCTGAAGGAAGGTGAGATCTCGCCTCCAGGGCCGGCTGATATCCTGGGAGAGACGGGAGCCACAAAGCCCAAAGAAAAGCCCAAAGAGAAGACTAAGACCAGGGTGTCCATAACCGACGCCGGGTCAGAGGAGAATGAAAGGGGGCTAGGCCAAGAGGAAGCAGGCATCCAGGATAAAAGTGCTATGGGGAATGCACATAAGCCAAAGGAGATCGATGCCATCCTAAATGCTTTGCCCGCCTTTTTGGAGATGGCCGGAGATATCCTCAGAACCGTCCAGGTGGAGGAATGCTCCTTAAACCTCAGCCTGGGGACGGGAGATGCAGCTGATACCGCCAGGATCAGCGGATATATCTGGTCCGCAGCCGCGGTGGCCCTGCCCAGGAAGGTAGGCTTCAATCTGGACCCTTATTTCCTGGGGGAGAAGATGGATGTCTCTGTAATAGTCGATATAGGTGCAAGGCCCTTGTTGGTGGGATTGGCCTCTGCCAAAGCCCTAAAAGCGGAACAGGTGAGATATCTTATCATGAACATGGTCAGAGGTGCCTAAGTCGATTATGGCCTTGAATCCTGAGGTCGGGGCGAGGATTGAGGCTGGAGAACCTTTAGTAGTCGGCGGGAGAACCATATATCCCGTGGCCAATGTCTCAGTTTTCGGCCTAGGGAACAAAGTTTTAGGTGGATGGCTCTCGCCTCTGGCCCTTGTAGTTATAGAATCCAAAGAAGCGTACCTAATTACGTTCTCCAGGAACCTGACCATGGATGAGGTTCTGGAGCTGGCACCGTCCTTAAGGCCGATGGTGGATAAGGCTAGGGGAACCCACAGGATCACAGTCCTCTGACCAAGTCCGACTTAAATCAACTATAGCTATGGTTAAACATAATCAACCATAGTCAAGATCAGCGCTTCACTACCAGGGTTCCTATAATGATGTCGTGGAGCCCTTCTTTCCTAGCGGTGAATCCTATCATCAGGAAGCCCCCATGAGAAGGAAGGCTGAGAGGACCTTGGACCCCTTATCTTATAGTGGCCCCGGCAAAAGAGATCCTTCTGCCTTTCTCGTCGGTCACCTTCATTCCCGAAGGGCCTTGCCGAAAGTGGCCTGATAAAGTGATGATTCCATGATGGCCCAGTGAAGCCGGGGTATCAAAGTCGCTAGGGTCATGCCATATATCCAGAGCTCTTGCTATCCTACTGCTGTGGGAGCAGGTACGATGTCAAGCACAAAGATGCTCAAGCCCGTGCCCATGTAGACTAGAGCGTCATCCGGGAGATATGCAGCAAACCTCCTCCCGAAGCCCGCGTAGCTCCTCCTTGATGCTAATGTCCCCGAGGTGGCACGGAGGTCTTTGCCACAGCACTGGCAGAACTTAGCTATGAAATCATTTTGACTTCCACAATTGGGACAGAGCACCCTTTCAACTCCTCGGGCGTATAATCAGCCCTTGGTCTTGGATTGGATTCCATGACACGATGTTTACGAACATCGGGTAGATGGGCCAACGTTTAACCTTATATATAGTCTTTGTTCTATAAAACGTGAAAAGGCTTAACCCACCCAGCTTTTCTGAAAAGTGGCCCGATGATTATTGCGGAAGTAGGCGGAACAAACCAGGCGGAGGGTTAGGATACGGGCGCGAGTATGGTATCGTACGCTTTGACGAGCGGCTTTAAGTCTCGGGCGCTAGATGGAGCTGGGGGAGGCCATGCAGCGCTGATACCATTCACCTCACTCCTTGTATCCGCAGCCCAGGCATCAAAGAGTTTGGGTTTCAAGCTTTAGTCCAGACCAGGTCTTGTAGCCAGAGTTTGAACTAGAGTTAAAAAAACAGGGCTTAAAACCAAGCCTTAAAACTAAGTTTCAAACCTGGCGTTTGACTTTAGCTTCAAACTTTTATGGCCACTGTCTTGACAGCCAGATTCCCAACGCGCTGCTTCTTGGAGGTACGCCAGACGACCGCGGCCCCACCAGATAAATGAAGAGGGCATCCACAAATGGAGCGGGCATCAACGGTCCTCAGGAAGTTTCTTATCAATGCCGATCCTATATCTACCCTACCGCCGTTCTCCTTGACCACGTTTATCCTCATTTGCCAAAAGGCTGTCCCCTTGAACCCTCCAGGGTAGCGAAGTAGCCGATATAGATTGTGATGTTGAGGCGGTTGAGAGCTGCTCCTTAATAGCGGACGACATCCGGGAATGTCGAGGGAGCGTTGTTGACGACGCCAAAGAAGGCGTCCAATATCCCCAAGACCACAGCCAGGAGGATGCTGTCTATGACTAGGGACATGAACCTCACCAATACTCCCTGGTGCCGCATTACGCCGGGGCACTTCATCACGAGGGATTCGGGTGCGCCTGCCATATACACCAACTAATATCGACCCAAGCCGTTTATGTATCTTAAAAGCATATAATAACGCGCGGGAGTTCGGTCCACGTACTTCAAGGTGGTACGGGGATGTTGAAAGGCTGAATTTTTGATGGCTTTATCAATAAATATGCGGTCCACCTTATAATCCTGCTAATAGCGTTTGAGCTGCAGTGATTCTTCTTGTTTCTTGCCTAACCCTTTATCGTAACCGGTTCTAATGATGCTTATTCTATTGAGCGGATTGTTCAAAGAAGCATTATATTTCTGGGCAAACTCACTAGTTTTCCTAATCATTTCAAGAGGTAAGATCTATATCAGCCCTCAGTGATGCGGTAGATATACAGTTACTTGACCCCTAATATATTCCAGTTAATCATCCACCAGGTAAACGCCAAGCAGGCCGCCGTCACAAGAGCGAAGTGTGCTCTTCCAACGATCCCCCAGTAACCCCTTCTCCAGGATAGAACTGCAAGAGCCGCAGATCCCACTGACATCACCGCAGCCGCCATTCCGAGGTTGAGCAGGACTATGAAGGCAGGAGGCACCTCATAGAGGAACGCTGAGAAATCAAGGCTTAAGGATAGAAGCCCGGCCAGTATGACGAGGTTCAAGAGGCTGTTAAACCCCAGGGTCCAGTGTGCAGCTCTGGTCACGTAAGAATTACGGCGATTTCTTTCTCCTCCAACCCAGCCGAACCTGCTGAGGCCGAAGATGAGCTCGAAGGGCCAGATGAGGACCGAGAGAAAGAGGAGGATGCACGCCCCCAGAATGCCAAGGTTGAAGGGCAGAGAGTCGTACCATGCCACCCTCTGGTAGGCTGTTCTTGGGTCATTGAGATAGAAGAAGTAGTTGGCATTGCCCTGGCTATCCTTCCTGAAAGCCAGCTCATCCATGGGCGTCGTTATATCTGCCTTGAGATAGAGCAGGGGATCAAGCTCCTGCCACTTTTCTGAAGGGAACAGAGATTGACTGGTTTTCAGGGTGCCATTGGCCCCGGCGGTCACCTGAATTTGGCTGATGAGGGATTCTATCTTCTCGTAGGTGGTGTAGGATGATCTGGTAGGCCTGTAGCTGCCGTCGAGCCCTGAAGTTGGGGGCTTGGAGCTGTTCCTCGATAAATTAACAGCATTCAATCTCCCCTCTGTACCGGGGGAGTACCTGTCCAGGAAGGCCTGTATCAGCTCCATCCTGGCCTTGGCGCCTCCTAGGCTGTTATAAGTGACAAAGAGCCCCAGATCTTTCTCAGGGAGGAGGACGAGGGCCGTGTGGAAGTAGATACTATCGCCGCAGTGCCACAGAATTCTCTGACCATTTAGCCTCATCTCCATGAAACCGTAATCCCAGCCGCTTACTCTTGGATCATTAGTGAAGAGCTGGGTGTGCATCTGTTCGGCGGTAGCCTGGCTCAGTATCCTGGCCTTGCCATAGCGTCCATCCTGTAGATGAGCTATCATAAACTTGGCCATGTCCAATGCCGTGGAGCTGGCAGCCCCTGCCGGGTAGAGCTGGACGTACTCGAAGGCCTCAGGAATGTAAGACCCGCCGTTGTAGGTGTAGCCCACAGCCATGTCCTCTGCCAGATCAGAGGGCAGGGGCTGAAGGAAGGTACTGTGGTTCATGCCCAGAGGAGAAAAGATCCTCCTTTGGACGTAGTCCTGGAAGGGCATGCCTGAGCGCTCCTGGACGATGTAACCTGCCAGGGATGCACCGTAGTTGGAGCAGGCGGTGACCTCCCATGGGGGCCTGATCCTGGCCGGCATATCATCCTTGAGAACATGATCCAAGGGCTTTAGGTCTGAAGCATTGCGGACGAAGACTCCAAGCGCTCTGTCCTCGAAACCGGCGGTATGTGCCATGAGGTTGAGGAGGGTTATGGGCTCTGAATACGTGGCAGGTATCTGAAAATCCTTTAGATAAGAATTGACGTCCGATCTCAGGCTCAGATTTCCCTGCTCGGCCTGCTGCATGACCGAGGTCCAGACAAAGAGATTGCTTACCGAGCCTATGCGAAAGAGGGTCTTGGCGGGATTTACGGGCTTTTGCTTATCTATGTTCTCATATCCATAGCCCTTGGAATATATCACCGTACTGCCCTTAACCACTGACACTGCCGCACCCGGTATGTGATAGTCCTTGAGCTGGCCTTCCGCGATGCCGTCCAGGAAGGCTCCTATCTCGCTGGGATCTATGGTATTATCGCTCCCAGGGTCTATGATCTTTGAACGATCAGGCCCGCCAAGAACCGATGCTATATCTCGGATATCAGGTACAGAACCAATAGAAACAGCAGAAATAGAAAGGCTGTAGAAAAGGATAAGGGATGCCAAGATCAGCATAGTGATATACGGCTGAGCGCTCTTTTTTCGTGACAGTGCCAATGCTGCTTCAGGCCTTGAACTTGTAGGCCTCAAACCCATCATCCTTCTGCATCCCCCTTCGATCCCTCTTTATCCTCTATCCCTTTATATCATTCACGCCTCGATACGAACTTTGGTTCACTTCGGTTTTAACGCTGAGATTTTAATACTGGATACTGACTCTGAGGCCTTCTTTAAATCATCAGCTGAGACCTTGGATGCCTCGAGCAATCCCGGGCCGGGAGAGCTACCTACCAGGCATTCAACGGGGAAAGACGACTCATCATCCACGTTAATATCATGGAAGCCCACCGACCTTATGGTCCCTAGGTAGTCCTCCTTCATTACAGCTCCTGCCAGGCAGCCGATGTACGCCTCAGTGGAGGATTTTACGAAATCAGGCAGCTCCTTGGTGAGAACTATATCGGAGACGGCAAGCCGTCCTCCGGGCTTTAGGACCCTGAAGGCCTCTTTAAATGCCCTGGTCTTATTGGGTACCAGGTTGATGACGCAGTTGGATAGCACCACATCCACATAATCATCCGCCACGGGCATGTTCTCCAGATCACCCTGGCGGAAGTCGATGTTGGTGTAACCTCCCTTCTTGGCCTGGGCCCTGGCCTTCTCCACCATCTCGGTGGTCATATCCACACCTATGACCTTGCCCCCTGGCCCAACCCTGGTGGAGGCCAGGAAGCAGTCCAAGCCGGCTCCGGAGCCCATATCCAAGACAGTTTCTCTTTCCTTGATTCTGGCCATGGCCACGGGATTGCCGCATCCCAGCCCAAGGTTGGACTCAGGGGGAGCTGTTTGAAGGTCTTCCTGGGTATAACCTATCTGCCTGCTGATCTTTTCAGAGAGATCAGCACCGCAGCATCTCTTGGCAGCATAATCCGACGTGGCCTGCTTGGCTATCCTGGCATAGCCCTCTCTTACCGCCCTTTTAATTTCTCTCTCCTTCATCATTGAACCACACCACCCAACGAGGCCCATGCTTCGCGGCCCGGACCTCTTCTACCGATTGTGTCCCTTTAGGTGATACTTTCAGTTTAATTAAGCTTTCTTTGTCACGATTTAAATGGGAGAAACACCAGTCTCTTGCCCTAACTGCGTCTTATTTCCTATGAATGGGGAATAAATAAACCGAGGATGAGATAAAGTCCGGTTAGAGATACGGCTCAGTCTGAACGCTGGTCTAGGGAAGCAAAAGCTAGCCTACGTAGAACGTAGAGGATTAACGATGCTCGATGGATCATAGCTGTCTATTTGCTTTATAAGTCCTCTGTGCTTGAGCCACAGGCCTGTGATAACAGTCAGGGATACCACTAGCCAGGAGGCAAAGAGCAGCTTTATTCCCTCGTTAAAGACCGAATGCTGCTGGGAGTAAAGGTAAATGGCCGCAGCTATGGTGACCAGTATGGAGAGGAACATGTCTGTGAAGGGGGCAAATGCGCTCCTGTACCTAGTTGAGAAATGCTCCCACTGCTTCTCCACCACTCCTGCCACGGAGTCAGGATGCCTTCCCAGGAAGGCCCCTATCTTCTTGACCCTGGCGTCGGCGGACATGATGTAGGAGTCATAGCAGATAGCCACCAGAGGTATGAAGTAAAGGAGCCAATAAATCTCGGCGATCTGTATTTCGGCGTTGATGGAGCTTACGGTGAAGAGAACTGTTACGAAGGCCATCTTCCTAGTGACGTAGTTGGCCCTTTCATTCTGGGCGGTGATCTTCTCCTCGTGAAGAGCTCTGAGGAATTCCTGGTCATTGGCTTGCGTGGTACTACCCCCGGTTTACCCCAGGGCTCTTACTAATTCGATTCGTTATTAACTTTTCCATGTAATATATATATTTATTAATTCATTTTTAAAGTTGCTTCACACCCTATAACTATGATTGGTTATTCTCCTCATAGTTTTAATATATAGTTATATCAGTATCCTCATATATAAATTACCAATTGGAACCGCAAGGTTAATACCCTCGGACTGTTATACCTTTTTTCAGTTTATTTTATTATTTCATATTGACAGGGATAGCCGGTTCCGCCGGTCGAATCGACAGACCTATCTATTTCCGGTGCACAATAACAGATATGGTGGGCCCCAGTGGCAGAAGATTCTACGGCATGGTTCGATAGAGGAGAGTACCTTCTGAGCATCGGCAGGTACAGCGAGGCCCTGGATGCATATGAGAAGGCCTTTCAGGACGGGTACAATAAAGCCAGAGCCTTAAACGGCAAAGGCCATGCTTTCTACATGTTAGGCAGGCCTGAGGAGGCCATAGGGTGCTTCGACCTATCAGTGGAGGAGGGCGGCCCAGAGGACGCGAGTGCATGGCATGGCCTGGGAGATGCCCTTACCTGTCTGGGCAGATTCGATGAGGCCGAGAAGGCTTACGCCAATGCCATAGAAATAAATCCGGAGTTTGGACTGCCGTGGATTGAGCAGGAGGTGGAGGCAGATCCCTTGGATTCCGAAGCCTGGGGCTATAAGGCTTTGATCCTCTATTCCACAGGAAGGTGCGATGCGGCGGTAGATGCTTATTCCTGGGCAGTGGAGGCCGATCCAGAGAACACCATGGCCTGGCAGAGCAAGGGTGATGCCCTCCTGACACTGGGAAGAGCTGAAGAAGCCCTAAGATGCTACGAGCGGGCCACCCAGATGGCTCCTAAAGACCCCTATGCCTGGGGAAGCCAGGGCGATGCCCTCTTCCGCCTCAACAGGTACTCCGAGGCCCTGGAGGCTTACGGTGCGGCCCTGGAAGCAGACTCAGGATATATTCTGGCCTGGATTGGCAAGGGCTCAGCTTTGAGATCCCTGGGCGAAGGAGCGAAGGCTCTAAAATGCTTCGAGATTGCTCTTGATTCCAATCCTGAGTACGCTCCTGCCTGGTATTTCCGTGGGCTAGCGCAAAGGGATCTCATGAGGTATGAGGACGCCATCGGAAGCTTCCAGAATGCCTTGGAGATCGCCCCAAAATATACCGAAATCTGGAAGAATCAGGGTTTTTGCTTATATTCCCTTGGTAGGTATGAGGAGGCATTAAGGTGCTACGAGAAAGCCCTGGAGCTGGATATGCTGGATGCCGATGCATGGTACAACAAAGGCCTCATGCTAAGGACCCTGGAAAGACTCGATGAATCTGAGGAGGCCTTCCTGATGGCTCTGCATCTTAAGGGCATGGATTGAGTGCCACTGAGGGCTATCGGAGAAAATCTAAAAAATAAGGTCACTAGCCATATATCCTTCCGGTCCATAATGGCCAATATGTCGAAGGTATTGGTATTTCAGGGTGATACCATGATCAAGAATATTTTAATAGCCTTTGACGGCTCCAAGAACAGCATAGCTGCCGCCGAAGCGGGCATAAATCTGGCCGAGTTGGCCGGGGCTTTTATCACTGTGGTTTACGTGGCTGAGGTGATACCTCCATATATGGTGAGCGATTTTGCCCCCATTCCTGGCGCCTTGGGGGATATGAGAAACGCCCTTCTAGCACGGGCTGAGGAGGCCCTGGCTACCGCCAGAAAGATGGCCAAGGGAGCAGGTATAGGTTTTGAGACGGTGGTGGCGGAGGGCAATCCCAGCGCTGAGATCCTGAGGATAGCTAAAGAGAAAAATGTCGATCTACTGGTCCTGGGAAGCCTTGGAAAGACGGGCTTGGAGAAGATTATGCTTGGAAGCGTTGCTGAGAAGCTGGTCAGGAGATCTACGGTACCAATGATGGTGGTTCCTGAGAAGATGGATTAACAGGTCGAACCACGGTAGCGCCTGACCAGGCGCAAGGCCAGGGTGGCAGCTAAGATCACCAACAGCTCCGAAAGAAGGAGGGTATATCTAAAATCATCTATCTTGGCGGCCGGGCTGCTGCCCCAATAAAGAAAAGAGCCGTGGCCTCCAGCACCATGCTTACCATTTAAATGCCCATGGCCGCCCCTATCTGCTGGAATGTGGTTGGAATGCCGGCGGCAAGATCCCGGCACCCAGGCTCCATGCCATTCATGCCCGCAATATTCAGCGAAACGATGGCTGAGGCTACAGCCCTGAGGCAGCGATGTAGTAGAAGGCCATGAGCAGTATTATAGAGCTAACAGTGCCTATGGTTACCAGATCGGCGATGCCGGCGCCAAAAAAAGCACTAGCTTGGAGGCCATGATCCTCGTAAAACCCCTCTTTCGATGGCATGAGGAGCAAAGACCGCCCCAGTGATACCGTCCAATACTTCCGGTGTGAGGAGGAGTCCCGTCGCCAAATGAGGATAGACCCCTCCTTCTTGGAAGAAGAGAGTTATGACGAAGACTATGGCGGGGCATTGGCCCCGAAGGCCAGAAACATCACCATATCTGCTGTGAGTACCATTCTGCGGTGGAATATATTCAAGGGCATCAGGGGCTGGGATGCCCAGCGCTCCATATAAAGGAAGCTGACGCCAAGAACTAGAGCACGGATTTCCCGGACTGATTCTCCGGGGACGGATAGACGGGTGATGGCATATACCATTGCTGAAAGAGTGGTGGCGATGAGGACCGCCCCTGTTACATCAAAGCCCCCTCCTCCTGATATCTGGCAGGCCTTGATATGAGGAGAAATCCACCCACGGTGGCTACGGCTCCAAGGGGGACGTTGGTGAAGAAGATACCGTGCCAGGAGTGGGTCTCCGCCAGGATTCCACCTGGGATTACACCTGCGTTGAAGCCCAAGGCTGCCATGGAGCTGAAGATGCACAGGGCTTTGTTATCTTACCTTTGATTATCCTTCTTCCTGGCATCTCCTCAAATTCATTCTATTCTTCCCTTATGCTCTCCATAGATGGCCAGGCCGGCATTGGCAGTGGGCTTTGTGATTCAAGATGGTGACTTATTGATATCTGATAGAGATAGAGCCTTCCTTTTTTGTTTTGCAATTGTTTGAAGATGGCGGCTTGATAAGAGCGCTTGCTGTATATCTACCGGCCTTGCTCCTATTGCACATTTATTTGTTTCAACTCATGATAAAACTTCTTACGTGGAATTAAGGGGTTCAAATCCAAAAGAAGGCGTTATCATCAGCGAGCCCTTAAAGAAGATATCTGTTTAGGCTCCATGGTAATCAGGCTCAGATGGTCCCCAAGGGATCAAAAAGTATATCAACTGGTCGTTCCTAAATGTGCCCGCTACACGTCGTCGCTCAACAGAGTGGTTAGGATGGTTTGTAGCGCAATCGATTCCTCGAATCGATAAAAGGATAGGGACGTATAATGGATAACTATGAGACGAGGGGCGGTTTCAACAGGGCCCCTAGAGAGATGCACGACGTGGTATGTTCTGACTGCGGAAAGCAGACCCAGGTTCCCTTCAAGCCAGATGGGTCTAGGCCTGTATACTGCAGCGAGTGCTACCAGAAACACAGGCCCCCAAGATCCTCTAGGAAGTTCTGAGCGCCTCGGGATCCGTTTAACCTTTCGAAGTTGGAGAGATCAGGCTGAAAGGGAGGGCTGGATGGACTAGCCCTACCGAGCATTTTTCTTAAAGTCAGATTGTAGATTATGATGATCTTCTTGGCCGTAAGATTTCAACTAGCGGAGATTGGAGGCTATAATGCAAGATAGGTCAAAGCAAAATAGATCGAGACAAGGTAGATCTCCTCACGATGAATCCAAGGCCGATTTAGCTATAGTCCTTGCCACTTTTGGGACGCTTCATGCACCGGCAGAGAAGGCTTACGATAAAATAATCGATCACTATAGACGGTCTTTTCCTGAGGCTCGGATTGAGCTGGCCTTCACATCGGGCTCTATTCGATCCAGGCTCAAAGCTCAGGGCAGCTTTGTCCACAGCCCTCTAACAGCCCTGGCAGAGCTTCAGGATGAGGGCTACAGGGGCATCGTCGTACAGCCGATCCAGGTGGTCCCAGGGGAGGAATTCCACCAGATCGTAAGCCTCATTCAAGGACTTAGATACCTCCAGGGAAGGTTTGGATTCAGATGCCTAGAGGTAGGAGCGCCTCTCCTATTTGAGATAGAGGACTATTACAGGGTGTCTCGTGCTCTGTCTTCTTTATTAGAGTCTTCAAAGAACGCCGCTGCAGCTCAGAAGAACGCTGTGGTTCTGGCAGGCCACGGCACAAATCACCCTGCTGATAGTGCTTATTCTCTTATGGCTGCCGTACTGGGGAAGGAGCACCAAGGGGTCTTTCTGGGTACACTGGAGGGCCGGCCAGGCCTGGATGATGTGATGGAAAATGTCAGAGGCACGGATGCCAGAGAGATAATGCTGGTACCCTTCCTCTTAGTGGCCGGAGTACATGCCCAAACGGATCTTTTCGGAGAAGGTCCTGGGTCGTGGAGGCATGCCTTTGAAAAAGAGGGCTTCATTGTGAAAGTTAATCCTGAAGGCCTTATAGATATAGGGGAAATTATTGCCATTCTATCCGATCATACAGCTAGGGCAGTAGAAAAAATAAAGAGTTAAGGGTAAATTCGGGACAAAGAGTTATTGGTATGGTAATGATAAAGATTTAAAGGCAAGGCAATGTAAAGTAGAAACAAATCTAAAACGAAAGATGGAAGTAAGATGACAGATAAATGATAATTTCGGTTTGCCGGCAATAAAAGAGCTATTATTCTTGGGGAATAGGCTCATGTTGATGAAGGTATATCTGAACCTGGGCATCGTATGGCTCTAGACTTCCTTTAATCAGCTCATATATTTATAGAAGAAACAATGCTTAGGATTAAGGATACTATTGCTGTTATCTAGCCCTTAGCGGCTATAATAAAAATCGTCTCATGGCACAAGAGGAAATTATATTTACATGGAGGCCCTCCTGAAATACGATAGGTGCGACCTCATGAATTACTGGGAGCGAAGGAAATCTTTCTGGAGCACGGGGATGGGACTGATCCTCATGGTCTTCCTGGCCATCATCTTTATAGTAGGCGCAGTTATAGGGCTCAACCTTGTCACATCACCATATCCTATTGTGGAATCCTTTGATGCAAAGCCAGCAGTCATAAATCAAGGAAGTCCATCAACCCTGAGCTGGAGCGTGGTTGGAGCTGATAAGGTGGAGATCGACCAGGGTATAGGCACAGTAGGCCTCCAGGGAAGTAGGCAGGTATCTTCCTCTGTGACCACTACTTACAATCTGACTGCCTGGAATGGCACTATCGTGAGAGATCGATCCGTCAAGATCATGGTAAAGCCTCAGCATTAAAATTCCTTTTAGAGGCTTTACAATTAAGGGTTTTTCAGTAAAACCACAATCAAAGCCAAAAAATGATCAAGGGGGTGAAATCTTAATCCCCAAGTTATCGACCTTGGTAGCTATGGTCACTTCCAGACCCATAGGTCGTATCAGCTCTTCTATCTCCTCCAGGGTGCGATCCGTAACTATGGCAATGGAGGGACCCACTGAGCTCATGCCCACGAACTCCAGGCCGTTTGCTCGCAGAAGGCTCATGTACTGATAGATCTTGAAGCTGTGGTGTTCCACCTCGGCACGCTTGGAGCCTCTGAACTCTATCTCCCAGATAATATCCCCTGTCTTCTTCAAGTCGCCCTTCTCCAGGGCGGGGATGAGATCCATGAGTAAAAGGTATGCTTTGAGTTCTCTATCCTGGTAGTCGAGGTTCCGAGCCCTGTTCATGAGGAGGTCGAACTCCTGCCGACCTGAGGAGGAGACGCTGGTGGGGGGAATGAC
>DAXJ01000122.1:0-8128 GCA_002506335.1 Methanosaeta sp. UBA114 | reverse complement strand
TCGCCCATGACCACCATACCGCCGTAGGTTGCAGCTGCGGGTCCCACGCCAGTCTCAAACCCCAGGGTCACCCTGCCGTCTTCGGTTTCTTCCACGTAGTTGTGGCCTAGGAGGAGGCGTATCTGCTCAGAGTTGAGGGGCGATCCAAGGGATGTGTTCATGGCGTGGGCCAGGGCCAGGAGGACCGATCCAGTGGACCCGAGGCCCACATGCTTCCTGTGGTGATCTTCAACCTTGATTTTAAAGCCACCACAATAGCCTACCGTCATCTTGAAAACCTCGGTGAAGTGACGAATGATGGGCTCCCTAGAGTAATCGATTTCGAGGCCTGAGGATATGGGCTCCACCTCGGCTGAGCAGTACATTTGAATGGCAAACCCTATGCCTCCACCGCCAGGGTGGTTGGGGGCAAAGCGATTCATATCCAGCACGGTCAGGTGGATTCTTCCGGGTGCCACAACTTTGATCTTTTCCTGAACTGGCGATAGGTGTGGCATCTTCTCCAATCGGAGGGCTGTGATGTTCTCGCCGGGAGAGAAGGGGACGAACTCGTACTCCACCAGATCCAGATCTCCGCCTCGTATTCTCATTTTGGCCATGGCTCTCAGGGGTCTGATGCACCTAGCGATTAAAATAGATATTCGTGCGGTTGTAGATACTCTATCAGTTGCACACCTTTAATTTACTGGTGCCATCGCCTCCCCTGACTCATCATTCCCTCTGCTGCGGCTTGATCGTCTTGCTATCTTATCCTCAAAATCACCTATGACCTCCCTCAGGTTCTCCGGCTTCACGGGCTTGCTGATATATCCATCCATCCCAGCCCTGAAGCACCTCTCACGATCGTCCTCCAAGGCGCATGCAGTGAGGGCTATGATTATGGGGCTCTCACGGCCACATTCTTTGATCCTCCTGGCAGCCTCGAAGCCGTCCATCTCCGGCATCTGTATATCCATAAAGATGATATCATAGGCCTGGCGCTCCAGAACTCTTAAAGCATCCCTTCCGTCATCTACCACGTCTGCCCTGTACCCAAGCTTTTTGAGCATCTGCACCACGACCTTCTGGTTGACGGGATTATCCTCCGCCAGGAGAATGCGAATACTTGAAGATGGGCAGCTCTTAGGCTGAGGTCGAACAGGCACCTCTTTTTGCTCAGTCAAGGGAAGGGGTGATGCTTCCACCGGCAGATAGAAACTGAAGGTTGATCCGATACCCACCTCGCTCTCGGCCCAGATCTTTCCTCCCATTATCTCGACTAAGCGCTTGCTTATGGCCAGGCCAAGGCCGGTGCCGCCGTACTTCCTGGTGGTGGACATGTCAGCCTGGGTGAATGATTGAAAGAGCTTGTCTATCCTATCTTTGGGTATTCCTATGCCCGTATCCCTGACTGAAAAGTGAAGGAGGTATCTGCAGCCCTTGGCTGTTTCAGGTGTCGTTCCAAGGCCTCCATCTGCCTGCCCCTCTGCTGCGCCTCCCGCCGCGTTTCTGGTCGCCTCAGCCTCCATCTTATTCCTTTCCACCTGAGATTTGATAGATATGGCGACCTCGCCCTTCTCAGTGAACTTGATGGCGTTGCCTAGTAGATTAACCAAAACCTGGCGAAGCCTCGTTGGGTCACCTACGATGACTTTCGGAGTAGCCTCACTTATAGAGCAGGATAGCTTCAGGCCTTTATCTCTGGCTTTGGTCGCCACCAAGCCAATGCACTCCTCGATGCACTCCTTGGGACCAAAGGGATGACTTTCCAGTTCCATCCTGCCGCTCTCGATCTTGGAGAAGTCCAGTATGTCATTGATGATGGCCATGAGAGTGTCGCCGCTTGATCTTATGATCTCTATATATTCTTTTTGCTCTGATGGAAGATTCATATCTAAAAGGAGGCTGGTAAGGCCTATGACTGCGTTCATGGGTGTCCTTATCTCGTGGCTCATCACGGCCAGAAACTCTGACTTGGCCCGATCAGCGGCCTCAGCCGCCTCTTTGGCCTTCTGAAGATCCTCCTCAGTCTTTTTCCGCTCCAGGATTTCCTTTTGTAGCCTCTTATTGGTGGAATCGAGCTGGGCTGTTCTCTCGATAACCCGGCTCTCCAGCTCCTCGTTGAGCTTCCTTATCTTTTCTTCAACCGCCTTTCTCTCGGCGATCTCCCTGACGGTTATGCCATACAGCCTTATGTTCTCATTCAAGGCCACGATCTGGCGGATGATCACCAGGCCTATGATACAGCCCACGCCTAACGCTATGGTGGAGAAGGTTATGGGAAAAGGATGGTCGTGGCTGTATATCAGGAGAGTGAATACAGCCCCGGCCAGGATATATGGGATGTAAAGGGGCCAGGTGAACTGCACGTACCTGGGATCAAGGTCCCGAGAGAAAAAGGCAATCTGGCGAGAGTTGGCCTGGAGGACGCCTGCAAGCCCGATTAAAATATAGCTTACGTACCATCCTAAGTCAAGTAAGCCGCCAGAAGAGTACTCCCCGTGCAGTGACTGTCTCATGAAGGCTATGTCTAGGAAGATCATGAGCACCATGGCAGCAGTCAGGAGCGCCAGGGAACCGACCCCTGCCCGGTTGTGTCCTCTGAATAAAACAACCATAAGGGTGAAGATCAATAGCAAGTCCATGACTGGATAAGTTACGGCTAAAACCACAGTAAGGATATCTGCTCCTTCATTAGAGACAATGGTTGGGGCGATCAGCAGGGCCCAGAAGGCCAGGACTGAAGCTATAATCACTATGCCTGTGTCCAAAAATATCTTGATCTTCTCACCGGAGGTCATGGGCTTTGCCGGCAGCAGGAGGATGCCGAGGGCAAAGAGCGGGTAGAATGCCAGGTAAGGACCATTCGCTGGTGAAGGGAATGGTGATTGATGATATACCAGCTCGGTTATGGCCCAGAGGGCATCTCCCAGGGTATAGGAGAGCTGAGCAACGGCCAGGATAATCCAGGGCAGCCATACTGCCCTTCCCAGCTTTTTAGAACTGTAAGCGGCATAAGCCAGGCTGATGGTGGATATCAGATTTATTATAGGAGGTACCAGATCGCTAATGGTCTTGGAGATCTCTAAGTTATCCCTTATGAGGATGAAGATCAGTAGATTAGAAAGAAAAACAAGAAGGCTTAAGCTTAGGGCTCTGGGGAAAGAGATCAGAGGCCTTTCATTTAGGTGATATCCATCTGATATACTTTCCATTACGCCGTCCTTTGGAAAAGCATGACCATCATCAACCCTTCTGTTCTATGGAGATCCCTCTAAGACTTTCAAAGATCATTGCTCTTTATTTAAATCCTTTTCGTCACAAGCCGATGCAAATAGAGGAGATTTTTTAGTAAGTAAGTATAATTGGTATAACAATCACGCTGCCAGAACATTAAATCTGAGTCGGCTACCCTCAGCGCTCGAGATGCAAGGATCCTAATATACCTATGGCTGTATATAAGATAGATTACCCACTAAAAGGATTGTAATTGGCATAAGTTGCTCGTAGGATGAACATAATATACATCAATATGGGAAATATTAGGCATTATATCTGTACTATCATTATCTATTTACCTGTAATGCGGCCTTTTACATGTGAAACGGTGCGCTCAAGTTTAGGTAATATCGACTAAATAAACGTCCCAGTACCGAAGGGGGACTAGCTATGAACTCTATATTAATACTCTTGTTAGGGCTGATCGTTCTGCTCCCACGGACACCGTTACTATCACCGTTAGCACAAGGAGCATCAATGATAATTCGATCCAGACAACAGTCCAGAACGCTAACTTGCTCGATAGGGCCAAGGATGCCATTCTGGCAGCTGGGGTGGATAAGGATGAGATCCTTCCCGGGTACTCCAATAGCCTCATGAACTACCGTAGCGTGTTCTTCAATACATTCAATAATACTAGGATCTGTAAAGATACGGTCACTAACATAGTCTCTGGTCAGACGATCTTGCGGATAAAGAGGGACGAAAGCAGGATCAATAGAACTTTGGAGGCGGTCAGATCCATCGGCTCTGCTGCCTCTATTTTCGGTTACTCTCTGAGCGGCATGAAGGAGACCGTAGATGAGGCCAGGAAGATGGCTTTTGATGGCGCCATGCAAACTGCCCAGGATTCCGTTATATCAGATACCATAGTCATAGTCGTAGTATCAAACATCGTAGAATTAGAGGGGATACTCTGTCAAGGGATTTTCAATAAACGCTGGATTTATGGTACTATGAAGCAGAGTGAATCAGGGCGCTGCAGTCCCTCTGTCTGGCAGTACGATGAGACCAGCTAGGTGGGCCTCGATTCCGGTGAAGATGGATGCGTGGAGATTTACTGCCAGAGGTCTCAGAAGACCAGGGATGTTTATGGAGAGATCTTGGGCATCCTCTACCTGCTCAACCCGAAGCCTGAAAGCACGGTCCTGGAGGTGGGCAACGGTACCGTGGAGTCCTCCATAGCCGCTGCCAGGCACTGCTCTAACGTCCATTCCCTGGATTTATCCTCCAGCATGCTCTCTTAAGCTGAGAAGATGGCAAAAGCCCAGAGCATATTAAATATAAAGTTCGTCAAGGCTGGATTTTTGACCTATTGTCATCAAGGACCACCGGTGGATGTCGTAGTCACCTCGCTCGCTCTCCACTATCTCCCCAACTTCTGGACGCCGGCGGCAATCCTCGGTATGGCCTCTTGTCTTAAATAGGGATGCAAGCTTCATTTCAGGGGTTTTATATATTTCTTTGACCCTCACGACTACCGATGCACCTTCGAAGATCACCTAGCCAAAATCAGAGCGGCCGCAGGAGTGGTAGCTTCCAAGTACACGATAAGCCACATCAAGGATGAATTTCCTACCTTCGATTGAGTGATCGAGGGCATGCTGAGGAGAGCGGGCCCAGACGTGAACAGGGTAGATCGCGAGGACGGGTTCATGGCTTGCTTCATCTGCACTAAAATATTCAGAGTAAATCAAATCGCCCTTAAATGCAGTGAATCCATGGTGTACATAAACTCGGAGAGTGAAATGTCGCATCATGAATGATCTGGCCTATAGCTCTGGCTGCCCTTCTATAACTTAAAAGATTTTTACTTGATGAAGAATTTAATAGAAGTCAAACTCAACGATTAACCAGAGTCTATGCGGTAAATTAAAAAGGAAAAGTTTTTTATTATCAACGCTTGAGCATCAAAGGGGAGGAGTTTAGATAACGCTCGTGGTTATTATCCCTCTAGTATGTATATCCATAGCTCTGGCGTTAGCTGCAGCCGAAAGCAGCCTAACTGCTGACCAGGCCTTAAAGATCCTCATGGATGGAAATGCCAGGTTCGTAACAGGAGATGCCGCCCATCCCAACCAGTCCCAGGAGCGCCTCGCTGAAACTGTCTCAGCTCAGCATCCGATAGCTGCCATCGTTAGCTGCTCCGACTCCAGAGTTTCCCCTGAGATTATTTTTGATCAGGGCGTTGGGGATATCTTCATAGTGAGGACCGCCGGCGAGGTCATGGACGATGCTGCTCTGGGTAGCCTAGAGTACGCCGTTGAGCACCTGGGCGTGCCACTGGTAGTCGTCATAGGCCATGACGGCTGCGGCGCGGTCAATGCAGCGGTGAAGGGCGGAGATGCTCCAGGGCACATATCGGCGCTGGTAGATGCCATCAATCCTTCGGTGGAAAAGGCCAAGGCCAACGAGGGGGATGCCGATCTTCTGAATAGGTCTATAGATATCAATACCCAGAGTATTGTTAGCCAGCTCAAATCCACTGAGCCCATTCTTTCCGAGGCTGTGGAGGAAGGCAAGCTGAAGATCGCGGGCGCCAGGTACCACCTCGACAACGGCAAAGTAACCTTAATGGATTGAATATGAACGATCTGGGGAGATAAATAAGAGGGTACGCGTTCGTCTTCTATCCAGTCTCTTTTTAGGATAATTTGATGTTGAGCCATTTGATCAAGCCTTTTTGGTCTGAGGCGCAGGCCTTTCTAACAACATCTTATATAGAATCAGGCCTAAAAACCGCTAATAACGGGCCTATCCATGTAAGATCGCATCGATTAAACCGGCCAAACGGGAAGGATAATGCACTACGATATATTGTTCGTGCTTCTGCTCATAATCTTCAACGGCTTCTTCACCCTATCTGAGATGGCCTTGGTCTCGGCCCGCAAGGCTCGGCTTAAGCTGAAGGCCGACGAGGGTGATGCCAGGGCCGCCAGAGCCCTGGATCTGACCGAGTCCTACAACCGATTCCTCTCTACCGCCCAGATAGGGGCTACGCTGATAAGCATCCTTATAGGAGCCTTTGGTGAGGTTACTCTGGCCGATAACCTGGCTAGCTATCTGGAGGGCATACCTTCTGTTGCCCCTTACAGTTCCAGCTTAAGCCTGGCTTTGATAGTCCTGGGAACCACCTACCTGACCCTGGTCCTGGGCGAGCTTGTGCCAAAGCGGCTGAGCTTGAACAATCCTGAGCGCATAGCTCTAATAGTTGCAGGTCCCATGAACACCCTATCTTCCTTGGCCTTTCCAATAGTTAGGATACTTAGCATATCTACAAATTTGGTTTTGAATGTTTTGAGAGTAAAGCCGCCCAAGGAACCGCCAGTGACCGCAGAAGAGATCAGAATCCTTATAGATCAGGGCACCAGGGCGGGAGTCTTTGAGGAGGAAGAGCAGGACTTGGTGGAGAGAGTCTTCCGCCTGGGTGAGAGAAGGGCGATCTCCCTCATGACTCCCAGGGCCGATGTGGTCTGGCTGGATGTAAATGACCCGTCGGATGATATACTGCGCAAGGTCGAAGAGGCCGATTACTTCCTCTATCCGATCATCGATGGAAGCGTAGACAAGATTCTGGGCATGGTCAGGGCAGGGGATCTACTCTCCTGCACTATCAGGGAGACTTCTTTTGATCTCAGGTCCCGCCTCCTAGAGCCAGTTTTTGTCCCCGAGAGCATGGCTGCCTTGAAGATCCTGAAGCTCTTCAAGGAATCTGGAAGCTACGCTGCCCTGGTGGTGGATGAGTTCGGCAGCGTCCTTGGCATGATCACCCTCAGGGATATACTGGAGGAGATCGTGGGAGATCTGCCCTACATCCACAAGCCACAGGAACCCGATATAGTAGAGCGCCAGGATGGATCGTGGCTCGTAGATGGGGCCATCTCCGTGGATGAGTTCAAGGATGTATTCCGGGTGAAGAGGTTACCTGAAGAGGACAGCGGATACTATCAAACCATTGGGGGCTTTGTCATGATGTACTTGGGGAGAATACCATCTTCCGGCGACAGCTTCGAGTGGAATGGCTTTAGCTTCGAGGTGGTGGACATGGATGACCGGCGGGTAGATAAGCTCATAGTCAAGCCCCTGGGACGGGATTATGGAAGTTAAAGTGGTAGGGTCTGTTGGGGGATCTGAAAGGAATGAGTTCGAAAGTGGTAACTAAGTACAGGCCGGATCTGAAAAGATGGATTAAGAACCTTAAACCCGCGTTATGTGGGGAGTAGGTCTAGTTCAAGCGTTTTTAGGAGTTTCCATAACTGCGCTCTCTTCATCAAAGTTAATGGAAAAACCTCGTGATCTTAGCTTTCCAAGAATATCCTTAAAATGATCGCCTTTTGTTTTAAGATCACTATCTTTATCGTAAATCCTGGAACCTACTGGAACTATAGTATTTCCGTCAATCCAAAGCATTGTGACGATATTGACGCCACTTGGTGCTCTATGATGTTTCCCGCACCGTTGACGATAAGCTAGACCAGTATTTTTGGCGTATGGTTTATCGAGAATTGTATCATCGGTGATTAAGAAACTTGAGGGCCAATAATGCCTTTTACCTCATTCCATAACGCTCCTGTGTCTGGAGGCGGTCTTCAAAGAAGACGGGTAAAAGCGTCATGTAATGGGCTATTATACTTATCTGTGTGACGCCTTGCTGCTTCTGTATAGGTAAATACGTCTATTGATGCCAGTAGGATGCTTAAATAATCAAAGTGATTGCATTTAGTAAGGTTCATTTGGCTACAGTACGTTATCCATTGAACCCAATATAACCTGTGCTCTTTTCCAATGAGCTTTCAAGCGCATGGGTCCTATAAAATAAGATCTATTTAAAAAAACGGTTTCGAGGCAAAAGGTAGGTAAGGCACTCGTT
>DAXJ01000005.1:5612-14280 GCA_002506335.1 Methanosaeta sp. UBA114 | reverse complement strand
GATCCAAGCCTCGTGGAGTCCAGCCTGGAAGCTGAGCGCCCTGAAGAGCGGAAGGACTTATGAAGGCAATTACTTCGCTGTCGAGGTCTAGATGCGTAGGATCGACCTTTTTATCGTTTCCATAGACGTCCGTGGGAGGGAGAAGGGCGGCGTGGTGGACTCCTGATCCTTCGGCACATCTCGTGAGAAGCTAGTAGATGCGACGCTAGATGCCTGGGGAAACTTGGGGATCAATGGATCTTACCGGATCTCCAAGGACATAGAGGACAAGATCAATGCCCATATCAAAGGGTGAAACACCATAAAATTGGTTTTACGGGAGAGGCCTTTAGTCCCCTCCCCTTGGAGTTGAAGTAAAAAGCACTGGATGGCTACTGGGGCTGCTGCCCTTCTCCCTCGGCATTCTCAGCCTTAGGAGTTTCCTCCTTGGCAGGCTCTTCTTGCTTCTTGGCTCCCGGCGTCTTGGATGGCCACCGTCCCATGGACTGAAGGGAGGCTTTGGCCTGGACCCTCACTAGGGGATTCTCATCCTTGGCAGCCCTCTCCAGGGTCTCTATGGCCTTGGAATCCTTGAGCTCTCCCAGAATCCAGGCAGCTCCGGCCCTTACCCCTGGATCGGGGTCGCTTAGGGCCGCCATGATCCTATCGGATATGTCCTTGCCGTAGGCGGCCAGGGCCACCATTGCATTGCTCTTGACCAGGTAGTCCTCGTCCTTGAGGGCCAGGATCAGGGGCTCTATGGCCTCCTGCGGGCTGCGCTTGGAGAGTAGCACGACGGCATTTGTCCTCACCAGCACATGCTTGTCCCGGAGTGACTCTGCGAGCTTCTCCGTGGTCCAGCTGGGCTCTGGCAGATTCTGGGGAATGGCAGCAGGCTCAGCAGCGGCTCCGCAGGTCGTGCAGCCTTCTTCCATGGCCTCCTCGGCCATAGATCTCGTGACAATGGGCGCCTTTGGGGCCTCCTGTTCTTTGGACTCTTGCGTCTTCTCCTCGACCTTCTTTTCGTCTTCCATGATTTTACAGAAAGTGCCTATCCTACTTCAGCTTTTCCAACCGCAAAGGCGCGCCTGTTGGCATCCAAGTGCTTTTTAGGCACCACCTGGGCTAGGGCATCTAGCAGCAGTTCCTCGCGCAGGGGTATGTACCGGGATAGAGCTCCGAGCATTACAACATTCATGGCCTGAGCCGTACCCGCCTTTTCCGCGAGAGCCGTGGCGTCGAAGGCCCTGACCTCCCCGAACCTATCGCGAAGGGGCGAGATGATCCTATCCAGGGGTGGATAATGGGCCTTGCCAGTGGTCACGGTTACAGGAAGAACAGGCCTTGTGTTGACCAGGGCTACGCCCTTCTCCTTGAGAAAGTAAGCAAACCGCAGGGCTTCAGACGGCTCCAGGGCCAGAAGGACATCGGCTCCTCCCGATGGCACCATGGGGCTGAACTTGCACCCAAGGCGGGTGTGGTTGATGACCGATCCACCTCTCTGGGCCATGCCATGGGTCTCGGCACCCCTGACCCGCACGCCTTCTTTGACCGCAGCCCTTCCTAGGATATCCGAGATAAGTATGACACCCTGGCCACCTACCCCCACTATGACCACATCGCACTCCGATGTCTTCATTTAACCACATCCAAAGCATTGTTCTTACAGATCGAGGCGCAGACCCCACAGCCTATGCAGAGGTTGTTGATCTTGGCTTTATCTCCCTCGAATTCGATGGCAGGGCAGCCAAATTCGACGCATAACTTGCAGCCCGTGCAGTTCTCATTAACGCTTAGGGGTTTTCTCCGTACTCCCGCCTTTAGAGCCTTGATGACGCAAAGCTGCCTGGAAATGACCACCGAGAGCCCCTGATATTCTTTGGCCTTTTTGAAGACATCTATGGTTGCCTTTATGTCGTAGGGGTTCACGACCTCCACAAAGCCCGCTCCAAGTGCCTTAGCTATGTCCTCCAGGGATACGGGGACGGAAGCTTCTCCCGTGGCCGTGAGACCCGTGCCCGGGTGAGGCTGGTGGCCAGTCATAGCAGTCGTTGAATTGTCGAGGACGGTCACCGTGATCCTGGCATTGTTGTAGGCGGCATTGAGAAGCCCTGTCAGCCCCGAGTGAATGAAGGTCGAGTCTCCCAGGCTGCAGCAGATGGGTTCCTCCACTCCTCCCAAGCGTATGCCGCTGGCGATGGTGATTGACGCTCCCATACAAAGGCAGGTATCCACGGTCCCCATGTTCACGGCCATGGTGTAGCAGCCTATATCGCTTGGGTAGACGGCGTTCTTTCCGAAGGCCTTGTGCATGGCGTAATAGGTGGCGCGATGGCTGCATCCGGGACAGAGGGATGGGGGCCTTGGGGGCAGTATCTTCTCGGCATCCAGGGTTGGCCTGGTTTCAGGAGATATACCTTCCATACGGGCTATGGCCTCCTTTACTGGCAGGAGGTCCAGCTCTCCGACCCTGGAGATGTAGTCCCCTTTGCCCAGGACCTCGACTCCGGGATTTACCTTCCTGGCGATCATCTCCACCTGCTCCTGGAGCACGGGCTCCATCTCCTCCACCACCAGGATCTTCTTTACGTGTCTGAGCATGGCCGCTATCATCTTGGAGGGCGCGGGGAATGTTCCAATCTTCAAGAAGGATAAATCCAAGCCGAGGCTCAGGATAGCCTCCTCGGCATAAAGGGCGGATAACCCTGAAGCTATGACGCCGTGGTCGCCCTTGAGATCCAGCCTGTTCCAGGGGGTCGAGGCCAACACCTCTTCCATTGCCGCCTGCTTTTCCAAAAGCTCCCTGTGTAGGGGCCTTACGTGGACCGGCAGGGATACCCTCCTGGCAGGATTCCTGCCAAAGCTGGCCTGTCCTTCGGAGGTTGAGGATGTTGGATCCACGTTCACATCCGACCTAGCGTGGGAGACCCTGGTGGTGGGCCTTAGGATCACAGGTACATTGAATTTCTCCGATAAATCAAAGCCGTACATGACCATGTCCTTGGCCTCCTGGGGATCGGCAGGGTCCAGGAGAGGGACCTGGGCGAACTGGGCATAGCGGCGGGTATCCTGCTCATTCTGGGATGAATGGCAGAAGGGATCGTCGGCTGAGATGAGCACCAGCCCTCCACCCACGCCCAGGTAGGCCAAGGTCATGAATGGATCTGCGGCAACGTTCAATCCCACGTGCTTCATGGTGGCCGTAGATCTGGTTCCCGCCCAGGAGGCGCCTATGGCCACCTCCAGGGCAACCTTCTCATTTACCGACCACTCGATATGCTTTATGCCGCCCAGGCCAACCAGGGTCTCTATGATCTCCGAGGACGGGGTGCCGGGATAACCTGATACCAGGCCTGACCCTGCATCCTTTATGCCCTTGGCGATGGCGGCGTTCCCTAGAAGATATTCTTTCACTGAAGTCTCCATCCTTTGTTGTCTGATATTCTACAGGGTCCAGGAATCGGGCCTTCCCAGGGATAACTGTTTTGATCTCCGTTATTGGAGAAAAGCCAGGAACGGGCCGGGCGCAGGACCAAAGGCTAAAGTAGGCGAAAGGCCACGTTTTAGGGAATGGCAGGCTGGAAAGAGGACTCCACGGGGTCGTTTTACAATTACCTATCCAAGGGATGCCAGGTATGCAGGCAGGGCGCAGGCCTGGTGCTTTTCGTCACGGGAGCCTGCGGTAGGGATTGCTTTTACTGTCCCCTCTCCGAGGAGCGCAGGGGAAGAGATGTGACCTATGCCAATGAAAGAAAGGTAAAATCCACTGAAGACATCCTGGAGGAGGCTAGGCTCATCGGAGCCCTGGGCACTGGCATCACGGGAGGAGAGCCCCTGATGAAGCTGGACTACGTCCTGGAGTGCATCAGGGCCTTGAAGGAGGCCTTCGGCCCCCAGCACCACATCCACCTGTACACGGGCACCATACCACGGTCGGAGATCTTGAGGAGGCTTAGGTCCAACGGCTTGGACGAAATAAGGATTCACCCTCCAGATTCGGTTGATCCCGGGGACCTGGAGAGGGCTTTAAGGGTGGCCAAGGGCCTGGGGATGGATGCGGGAGTTGAGATTCCTGCCCTGAACCCTGCCCCGGGGATGCTTCAAGCTGTAAGAAAGGCGGATGCCTTCATAAACCTCAATGAGCTGGAGTTCTCATGCACCAACCATGAGGCCCTGGAGCGGCGGGGCTTTCGTCCCAAAAGGGACGGCTGCGGCGCCGCAGGAAGCGAGGAGATAGTCAGGAAGCATTTCATGGATCTTGGTACCAAAATCCACTACTGCCCCTCCATGTTCAAGGACTCGGTCCAGCTCAGAGAGAGACTCAAGCGCAGGGCGCAGAGGGTGGCCAGGCCCTTTGACGCAATAACTGAGGATGGAACTCTCCTCTACGGCGAGATATTCGGGGACGTAGGCAGGATTATTGAGGCGCTCAAAAGGCTGAAAATACCTTTTGAGGCCTACTCGATGAAGGAAGACTGCGTAGAGATCTCCGCGCGCGTCCTGGAGGAAATTTCGAAAGAGTTAAGAAGCATTGGGCTGATTACCTCCTTAATCGAACGATATCCCCTGGAGGATGGCCTGGTTGTGGAGAGAATACCTTTATAATCCTTAAATTCCTTGCTTGGGGCGGTGAATTTGCCTGATGGAGAAGGCTGAGGGAAGAATTCAAGAGAGGCTCAAGAACTATCTTAAGAGGGATGGCATAGGCATCCGCAAGGCCGTTCTCAAGCTATTCTTGAGCGATGGGGCTTATACCACCGAGGATGTCTACACTCACTTGGAGAAGGAGGGCTTCGACGTTAGCTACCGAGGAGTCTCGGCCATGGTGGGGCTCATGAACACCCGCCTGGGGATCCTGAGCATCGATGTCTCCGGAGATCATAACGTTTACTCTCTCAAGAGCGATCACAAGAGCGTGGTCAGGTCCGTCCTGGATAACTATTGATCGGGTATCGCGTTAGAACGGCACGTATCAGTTAGGCGGTTCACCTCTTTTCATCCTCTTCAGGTACTTGCACAGGGCCACGTCCGAGAGCAGATTTACTGCGGTGAGGGCTGCGTGTATGGCGGGACCTGAAGTCATCCTCTCGCTGTAGAAGCTATGGAGCTTCTTCAGGTGGCGCAGGTTGTATTCAAGGCATAGACCTACAAGCTCCCAGTGCTCGGGCATGGCCCTCTCTTTGTTTAATCCCGCACCACCACCCAGCTTTGTCTCGGCCATGGGCGAGAAGAAGAGGGGAAGGATGAGGCCGGTGTGATCCTTGACCGAGTCCACCAGGTCTATGGTCATCCTGACGTCCTCTGCTGTCTCCCCTGGCAGCCCCAGCACAAGACTGGCTACGGGGAGCCAGGATTCCTCGGAGAAGAGATCGTAACACTCCTGGACCATCTTTGTCCAAGACTGAGGACTCTCGGGCAAGGCCTTTCTAGGCATGTGCATGGACAGAATCCTGCAGCTTCCGGTCTCCATGCCTATCCAGGCCGACATGTACCTCTGATCGGAACCAATCCCAGCGATCTCCGAGACCTTTCTTAGAAGATCCTGATCCTGGTAAACGGTGGCAATGCTTAGGTGGGATACATCCAAGGTCTTGGGGCCCAAGGCCTTGATCTCTCTAATGAGTCTTTGGACTTTCTCGCTGTCAGGCTTCATCCCCTTGGAGCCGTAGGCGAAGATGTCCTCGGAGTGCAGTAGAAGATCTCTCTGACCCGCATGCAGGTTGATCCTGGCATCCTCCAGGATCTTTTCCAGGGGCCTATGCCTGATGCCTCGCATGGTCGGAGAGCAAAAGGCGCAACCTCTCCCGCATCCTCTGCCCACTTCCACGATGCCTGCTATGGTCGGCCCGCGGTTGACGGGAATATCCTCGCCCTGGACGGCCCTTCCCCTGATTACATGGGGCACCTCCTCTCCGGAGAGGATTTTGGCACAAATTTCGGGAAAATCGCTCTCCCCTTCGCCAAGATAGACATGGTCCACGCCCACATCTTCGCCCAGAAGCTCCCAGGCACCGTTTCCTCCCACCACCACCTTAGGTCTATACTTTTTCATAAGTGGGTGATTTATTAAAGCCAGGAACTTGGACCTGTTATGAGGCGGTCCCTGGTTAATGATCTCCTCTATCTCTCTGACGGCGATCTTTCCCATGGGATCATCGTGGGTGATGCCGACGATCTTGGTCTCAGGGCCTATCGCCTTATCCAAATGATCGGGATGGGCCACAGTGACTTCAAAACCCGCGTCGTAGAGCGCAGCTTCCACTTTCCTCATGCCACAGGGGGCAAGGGTGGCTGACCCATCGGGGCCTGCGGGGACCGGAGGGCAAAAGAGCTTTGTAAAGAGAAGATCGGGCATCACCCTCTGCGGCATGATGGATACGAAGCCTAAGAGGACTCCTCCATGGTAGCTGCTCATCATGGTCCTATCGCTGGTGAGGACGATCTTCTTGCATTCCATCAGGCAAGGCCCATAATCTCGCTTACAGATAACCTTGTTGACTGCCAAATACCGAAGCAATTAATCCCAATGCCCACACAAAACTGAGGAGCACTCTCCAAAGGATCTCCCCAACAGGTTTTTATCGTATCGTTAACCTCGGTCCAAACGTGCATGAGAAGTCACTGTCTGAGATTAATGAGCGCATAAGAGATGGAAGCGCAAGAGTTGTGACTGCGGAGGAGATGCCCCAAATTGTGGAGGAGCTTGGCACGGCCGGGGCCGTGCGCGAGGTGGATGTGGTTACCACGGGCACCTTTGGGGCCATGTGCTCCTCAGGGGTTTTCTTAAATGTCGGTCACAGCGATCCCCCCATAAAGATCCTCAAGGCTTACCTCAATAAAGTCGAGGCTTACGGAGGTGTGGCTGCCGTTGATCTATTCTTGGGAGCCACCCAGCCATCGGAGGATAAGGGTATCGAGTACGGTGGCGCCCACGTCATAGAGGATCTGGTGGCAGGCCGGCAGGTGGACATGGAGGCGGTGGGCGCAGGGACCGATTGCTATCCCCAGGTAGAGCTGGAGACCAGCCTACGCCTGGACGACATCAACCAGGCCACCATGCTCAACCCGAGGAACGCCTACCAGAGGTACAACGCTGCCACCAACTCTTCGGATAGGACCGTCCACACCTACATGGGAACCCTTCTACCCAAGTACGGCAACATCCATTACTGCGGGGCAGGAGTTCTCTCCCCCATATCCAACGACCCCAAATTCAATTACATAGGCGTTGGAACCAGGATCTTCCTTGCAGGGGACCAGGGCTACGTGGTGGGCTCGGGAACCCAGCACAATCCCCAGAACAATTTCTCAACCCTCATGGTTACCGGCGATCTGAAGAGGATGAACACCCGATTCCTCCGGGCTTCTACCTTTTACAAGTACGGCTCAAGCCTTTATTTGGGGATAGGAATCCCTATACCCGTCATCAACGAGACCATAGCCCAGAACACCGCCGTCCGGGACAGAGATATCCTGGTGTCTATAGTCGATTACGGCATCCCTCGTCGCGATAGGCCCACGGTCAAGGTAGTTAGCTACGAGGACCTCAAGTCCGGGTTCGTGGAGATCAACGGCAAGGAGATACCGGCTTCGCCGCTCTCCAGTTTCCACATGGCCAGGGAGGTAGCGGATACCCTCAAGGGCCAGATTGATAGGGGCGAGTTCCTACTGACCCAGGCTGTAGAGCCCCTGTCGAGGTCGGGGAGCGCGAGGCCCATGAAGCAGACCAAGGAGTTCCCCAAGGTCGAGGATGTCATGAGCCGCGACGTGGCGGTGGCCAAGGAGGGCATAAGGGTGGATGAGGCCGCCAAGGTAATAGTGGGCGGGTCCTTCGATCACCTGCCCATCATCTCGGATGAGGGGAAACTGATAGGCATAGTCACCGCCTGGGACATATCCAAGGCAGTGGCCGGTGGAAAGACTTCCAAGGTATCGGAGATCATGACCCGCCGGGTATACGCCGCCCGCCCGGATGAGCCCATAGAGCTTGCGGCAAGAACCCTGGATACCCATAGCATCTCAGCCCTGCCAGTAGTGGACAAGGAGAACAAGGTCATAGGCATGGTTACCAGCAACGATTTATCGAGGCTCTTTGCCAGGAGGCGATAAATGACTAAGCTTATGCTTCACGTGGCTCCGGGAATCGTACGCCAGCCTATTATAGCCTCGGTAATCCTGGAGACCGCTGCCCTCTTGAATATCGAGCGCGCCAGGATCGACGCCGCCCAGGGGGAGATCGTCTTAGAAGTCTCTCCAGACAAGTGTAAGGATGTCAAGATGGCCTTCGAGAGAAGGGGAGTGGACGTGGAGATCCTGGAGATGCCGGTCTCGCGGGATGAGGTGGAGTGCGTCCACTGCGGCGGCTGCGTCTCCATATGCCCCACCGACACCTTCAGGTTTGAGGAATGGAGGGTGGTCATGGACTCGGGAAAGTGCATCCAGTGCGGCTCCTGCGTGGAGGCATGCCCCCAGCGTGCCTTGAGGCTCATGCTGAGGTAGCCACTGCGGATATGCCGTTGTCGCGCACGATCGCTTCTCCCGACCATAAATATTTTATTTCTCGAAAGATTTAATAGTGGGTTGGCATTGGCTCGGCTCTCGAGACGTCAGCCTGGGCTCTCAGGAGGCTATTATTAATCATCCGATATTTCTTCTCAAACTGGGCTTTGAGCCCAAAAGGACTTTCTAA
>DAXJ01000005.1:0-5211 GCA_002506335.1 Methanosaeta sp. UBA114 | reverse complement strand
AATTTTATAAGTATTAATCTGATAAAGGCATAGATATTACTCATGAAAGAAACAGGAGATTTTATATTATATGGCTGCTACTACCCCTTAAATAGGTCTAGTTCGTATATTTCACTCAAGCAATGAGGAGGGATATGTTAGAAAGCCTTGGGGGGATTACCGTTGGACCTGAGACAACGGTGAAAGGGCTTGGTCTTAGTTCCTTTGTTCTGGATGAGGGAAATGGTAGTGGCCTTAATATGGGTCGTGGAGGGGTGAGGGTGGATGCCTGATACTCACTCTTACCTGGGAGCCATAGCTGAAGCCCTATCTGATCCCAAAGGATGCGACTTAGAGACGCTGGGGAAGATTACCTTAGGAGCTCCAGCACCCTTATCATCTTTCATAAAGGCGGCCTTAACCTCGGACGGCGCCATCATGCATAGCATGCTCAGGGAGCTGGCTGATGACGCGGCAAGGCAGAACCGCTTCGATGCCTGGTTCGATCTAGGGATATTGGCCCATAAGTTCTTCTTCAACCAGGCGGCTATGGATTACTACGAGAAGGCCTTGCAGCTTGCTGGTGGTGACAAAAAGAAGATAGGCAAGGCCATGAACAACCTAGGAAGCCTCTACGCCGAGGCGGAGGACTGGGGCAAGGCTTACGAGTACTATAAGAATGCCCTGGAAGCCCTGGAGAAAGCAGGAGATTTCAAGGAGACCATCTCAACCCTCAACAACCTGGGTCGGATCCACCAGATCAAATGTGAGTACTCCAGGGCTTTGGAGTGCTATCAGAGCAGCTTGACCCGCCTTAGGAGCATGGACGACAGGGCCGGTGCCGCCGATGCCCTGAACAATATGGGCAGGGTCTATCAACTTAAAGGTGACAGTTCCTCAGCTGAGGAGTGCTTCAGGCAGGCCCTCGCTGAGGTGGAGCTTTCCGGAGATAGACGGGGGGTGGCCAGGGCTTACAACAACCTGGGAGCCATCCACGAGATCAACAGCGATTGGGGCCGTGCCCTGGACTTTTACGAGATCGCCTTGCGGAGCCTGGAGGACATAGGGGACAGTGCTGGTGTAGCCAAGGCCTACAACAACCTGGGCAACGTCTACTTTAAGGCTGGCAAATGGTCCCAGGCCATGGACTGCTACCAGAAGGGACTCCACTGCATGGAGGGACTCTCTGATACCACAGGCCTGGCCGCCACCCTGAACAACTTGGGCCTGGTCTGTGTGGAACGCGGCGAGTGGGAGCAGGCAGAGGAATACTACAATAAGGCCATAAATCTCATGGAGCGCCACGGCGACATGGCAGGGGTTGCCAAAGCGCTATCCAACCTGGGAAGTATCTTTTACCGCAGGGGTCAGCCTAGTGGGGCCATAGATTGCTACAAGAGGAGCCTGGAGATAAAGGAGAGGCTCAAGGACGAGAGGGGGGTTACTGCCACCCTAAACAACCTGGGCCTCATATACTCGGATAAAGGCGACTGGAATCTGGCCATCAAGAGCTATACGAGGTCCATAGAGATCCTCCAAGATCTGGGAGACGAGCTTGAGGCTGCCAAGGCCATATCCAATCTGGGCAGCGTATACCACCTGAAAGGCGACTGGGACAAGGCCAAAGATCTCCACTGGGAGGCCCTTGAGATCCAGGAGCGGTTGGGAGACGAGCACGGTGCCTCCAGGACCCAGAACAACCTGGGCCTGGTATACCAGCTCAAGGGCGACTGGACCATCGCCGAGGATTACTTCCATAAGAGCTTGGAGACAAAAGAGCACCTGGGGGACATCCAGGGCATCGCCACCACCCAGACCAATCTGGGCAATATTTGCCACAAGAGGGGCGATTTCGACGGGGCCGTGAGCCACCTCAAGAAGGCCATGGAGACCTTCGAGGAGCTGGGAGACGCCCACGGAGTCGCAGCCACCCTGAACAACCTGGGCAACATCTACGCTGATAAAGGAGACCACCTACAAGCTATCAAGTACTACACTATGAGCGTCGAGGCCAAGAAGGACCTAGGGGATATCCATGGCGCTGCCACTACCATGGGCAACCTGGGTGGGATCTACTATCGCCAGGACCAGCTCGACAAGGCCGAGGAGCATTACAAGGAGAGCTTGGAGATCTTTGAGGATGCCGGAGACAAGCACGGAGAGGCCAACTCCCTCCTAGGCCTGGGAAATATTCTGACTGAGAAGGGCGACTGGGAGGAGGCGGTGGAGAACTACTCCCGTTGCATAGATATCTTGAGAAAGCTAGGAGGAGATGCCAGCGCCATGATCACCGCCATCAACAACATGGCGGGAATCTGCTATAGGTTAGGCCGGTGGCAGGAGGCCGCTGATAAGTACAAAGAGGTGGTGGAATCCCTCAAATCCATGGGCGACGTCCACGGTGTGGCCGCGGCCTTGAGCAACCTGGGCAACATCTACAGCGAACAGGGAGAGTGGGATAAGGCCGCCAGGAACTATGAAGAGAGCATGGATATTCTGGAGAGGCTCGGGGATATCTACGGCTCCGCTATCACCCGCAACAACATGGGCAACATCAGCTACCGCCGTGGAGATTGGGCAGCGGCCTTGGAGCACTATGATGGCGCCAGGGAGGGTTTTGAGGAGATCGGGGATGAGAGAGGCTCTGCTGCTACCTACAGCAACATTGCCAGCATCTGCTACAAGAAAGGCGACTGGTCCAAAGCCCTGGAATCCTACCAGAGGAGCCTGGAGATCTTCGAGGCCCTCGGGGATTCCAGGGGCATGTCCAAGGTCATCTCCAACCTGGGGCTCTTCTACTACCGCCGAGGAGAATGGGACCTGGCTCTGGACCACTTCAGGATGGGTCTGGACATCGAGGTCAAGGAGGGCGATGTGGAAGGTGCCGCCGAGATGCAGGCCAACATAGACATGGTCAGCTCCAGCCAGGGCAAGGCCGGAGTGGACGTAGACGAGTACCATAGGCAGATAGAAGAACTGGAGGAGCAGGGCGATTTGAGCGGCGTGGCTGAGGTCACGGCTGCCCTGGGGGGCGCCTACGCCGACGATTATGAATGGGAGAAGGCCATTTCCAGCTATCAGACCAGCATTGAGACCTTCAGGAAGCTGGGTGATTCCTACGGCGAGGGCCAGGTTCTGGCCAACCTTGCCATGGTCTACAAGGACAAGGGCGACTGGGAGAAGGCGACAGAGGCATTTGAGTTAAGCTTGAAAATCTTCGATTCTCTGGGCGCGGGACCCTGCGCTGCCACGGTTAAGCTCAACTTGGGGACCATAAAGAGCCTCAAAGGCCAGGATAAAGAGGCCGATACACTCCTGACCAGCGCAGTCAACGTCTTTGAGGGCCTCACCGCGGTCCCCGATCTATGTGAAGGATACCTGTCAATGGCCGGATTCAAGCTCCACGCTGGCCTGCCCGTGGAGGCCAGGTTCTATCTATCCGAGGCCGAGGCCATGATCTACAGGATAGAGTACGAGCCCATAAGGATCCGGCTCTATAGCACATGGGGCGATTATTATCTGGCAGAGAAGTACTACAGCGAGGCCTGCAGCAACTACCAGAAGGCTCTAACCCTGGCTAGGAAGCTTGGCGACCCCTACGAGGAGGCCAAGGCTTTAAGGAATTTGGGCTCCATGGCCATGGCGGAAGGGAAGTTCAGCGAGGCCAAGGATAAGCTCGAGGCCTCCTTGGCTATCATGGAGAAGCTGGGGGCCATGTACGACGTCCTCTCGGCCTACGACGATCTTGCTAATCTGGCTTTAGCTGAGAAGGACTTCTCCACCGCAGAGGAGATCGCTCTCCTATTAGAGCGCCAGGGAAAGACCCTGGGATACGTGGACCTGAATATCAGGGCCTTAACTATCCTTGCCGACTGTGAGGCCAAGACTGGTCGTAAGGGTGAGGCAGCGAGCGATTACTCAGAGGCCTTGAAACTCGCCAAGGATAGAGGAGAAGCTACCTACTCCAAGACCCTTTACCAGCTCTCCAGCAAGGTCCTGGAGTGCGTGGAGGAAGATTTTGGGGCTAAGAAGAAACCAGAAGGAAAGTCTTTCTTGGGCAATCTCAAGGCCAAGCTTGAGAAGAGGGAGATCAAGGACCTTCTGGAGAAGCTGCCTGCGGCATTAGATCTATATAAATCCGAGAACTAGCCCCCATATATGGGTGGCTACCTTATTTTTATCTAGCTTTGTATTTCCCCTATTGTCTCGCTCATTTGCACTTACGGAACTAAATCTCTTGCGGTCAGTGGACCCTCTTTGATGCTCTGGGTTTCGCTGGATAGGGGGAAGCCTATACTATATCATCAGCGCGTATGATGAATACAGGGAACTCAAATTTGGGAGGTTAACCGATTGCTGGTGAGAGATATCTTTCCATAAGAGATCACTCAAGGCAAGACTAAAAAGGCGGTGAAATTGGAATTGCAGCATATTCTGGCGGCATTAGCTGTCATAAGTTGCACTATGCTTTCGACAGCGTTTAATGACCATGCCACCTTATCCATCTATATCCACGAAGGCGGCCTCAATGGCGCCATGGTTCCGGATATCCAGACCGCTGGCCAGGGCTCTAATGAAGGAACTTTAAGGTGATAACGAGTGTAAACAGCATAGCGGTCATTAATGCGAATTCAGGCGATTGCAAATTTACTTTTAAAAAGGATGGATATAAAACCTTAAACCTCCAGTACAAAGTAACCCTAAGCAGGGGCGTAGCAGCTTACACCCAAAAAGCCATCTCAGAATATTGACCTAACGGCCCACATCCATGAGGGCAACATGGAAGGATCTGCGCTTCCTGGTGTCCTCATCAATGGAAGAGACCATGCAAGGGGCAAGTTCAATAAGGCGATGGGCGAGAACGGCACTGCCGTGACCCGGGAAACTCCATGCTCATTGGAGTTTGCTTTCTCAAAATCTAGAAAAGGAGAACTGACTTGGATCGAGCTTTTTTCCTAAGGTTGACCCGGCCAGGTTTTAACATTAACAAACCAGATTTACGTTTTTTTCAATCCCACATTGTGCTGGGCAGGAAGCTTACCTGGAGGTCGAGCTCCGCCAGAGCATGCCTAATCTCTGGCTCTTTAAGAAGGTTATCTAAGGCATAGAGCCTATCTACGACATCTGAGACGAGCACATCTTTGTTATCGCTTCTGGATGTGATCCCCGAGTAATAGATCTTGCCGCCGACGCTGCTGGCCATGGTGCCGAAGAAGTCCATGGCCTTGAAGC
>DAXJ01000034.1:3660-31950 GCA_002506335.1 Methanosaeta sp. UBA114 | reverse complement strand
GCCCTGAGTTTTTCCTAAGGTGGGAGGAGCGAAATATATCCCTTGGTAAGATCACCGGAGGTGATAGAGTTGCAGGCAGCGAGGGACGCCAGGATTCGAGAGTGGGCGTGGCACCGGCTATGAGCTCTACAAAGTACTAGACTGGTAACCAGGGCCCGGCATATATGCCCTGGTCGAAATGATGAACTGGTCGAGCGGTAGGTGATACGGATCTGTTCGCCGGCTGGAAAAAGATGGTTTGGTACGCATGGAGAACGCCGAGATAGATGTAAGAAACGTGTTAAAAGTAGTACCCATCGAGCGGCATGGGTTCTTAACTCCCCAAGAGCTTGAGGAGTCCAAGAATATGGAGTTCTAAATCGAGGAGACCGCCGCTCCAATCTTTCTACTGCTTAAATGTGTGATGAAGTGCTACCAGCCATCATGCCGTGAGTACCGAACTCTAACATTTAAAGATGCCCTAATTATTTTATACATTCCTTGACTGCATAATAGGCGATGGCCTGTCTGGTGACTGCTCCCCTCTCTTAAAACGGAGGAGTCTTCTGCCTGCTTTTCTATAAAGCCTCGGCTACAAGATTGCTTATATCCGGAAATAGGTCTGTTTTTGTCTGTTCCAGGGCTTGCTTGGACAAATCAGATAACAGGATGATTGTCACTTCTACCTTAAATCGTTCATCCATTTAACTCGTACCGATTGCTTATTTAGCCGAATCCCATTCCTCGTAGCTAATATCCGGACGTCTCAATATTTTCTTGAGGATATCAACGCTGATATCTCCTCGATGCGGATTGGGGGTAGTTAATCTGGTATCACCTTTGATCATGGATCTGGTCAGACCTCATCCGTCATCATGGACTTCGAAGGTTTGGAGCTTGATCTGCATCAACTGGCCTCCAAACATGGCTAAAATAAAGTGACTGCTAAGAGACCGCGTTGAGAACAGCCTTAACCTTTGAGGTATGAACCCCTGATAGTGAATCCTGGATATTAAAGCTGCTGGGATTGCCAGTGGATGATATGTATAGGCTTGCTTTTCAGCTGGGGGCGATCCCCAGCTGCACCATCAGGCCCAGAAGGTTGGCCTCGCCCCACAGCTCAGCTATCTTCCCATCTTCGATCCTAAAGATCTCTATGCCCGTCATGGTTATATGCTTGCCAGTAGGTGGTAGGTTCATAAAGCTGCCCTTGTGGGTGCCGCAAGCTGTGAACCTGGCTGCCACCTTATCGCCCTCTGCGACCATATCTTCCACTGTGACATCCAGGTGCTCGAATGCAGCGCGGCAGGCGGTGATGATCTCCTTCACGCCCTGGATGCCTGGAGCTGAGGGAAGGGGCGTGTGCAAGGAGAAGTTGGGAGATAGAAGCTCCCCTGCGGCTGCCAGGTTGCCCTTGGATGGACCTTCCTGAAAGAACCGCCGGACGATGGCTTTGTTGTCTTCGGTGGACATGTAGCCTCCTTTGAATTGTAGTTTTTATTTCGTAGCTTCGTGCTGCAGAGTCCATAGGCGCTTACAGAAGCTTGGTTGATTCCGTCGGCCTGGGAGTCGTCATTACCAATATTCGTAGTAATCCCTTGCTCTCATTGATCCAACGATGAGGAATCCTAGCTGGGATTTCTATGAGGGTATCTGCCCTTACCGCTCTCCTTTCATCGCCTATCTCCGCGGTGCCTTTTCTTTCCAAGACGTAGATGACCACATCCATCGGCGTGATATGCTTCTTCAATGCCTGGCCAGGCTTCAAAGTTATGTGGACTATCTGGGCGTTAGCGGTATCGCTGGTATTTCTTGCACCGATGCCATGGGGGTTGGGCTTGCTTGGGGCATCTTTTACTTCGACGACACTCCTCTTAATCCCTCGTTGTTTTGGCCCGTGGGAGTGATATTTGCCGCTCCACAGTATATCTAAGATGCTAAACTATAAAGAATAGAGCGTTTCTGCGAGGATACCCTGCAAGAGGATTGCACTGTGAATTAATAGGTAATCTCCTGTAGACAAGGATCAAAGATTCAAATCCCCATAAACGTGTAACCACTGGCAACCGTGATCCTAATGGGGGTATAGCGAATAAATTCAAAATCGCTGCTCTAGTTGTATTAGCTCTCCTGGCCATGGCCGTAGTCGTATCACCGGAAAATAACATATCCTCGGATCGCGCAACATCCAAAAATACGATATCTAACTCTATTAAGCTGCCAGAACTTCGCGCTGACGGCGGATGATTCTCCATAGAAAAGGCCTTGGATTCAAGGCGGTCCATCCGGAGCTTCATCAAGCGGCCTCTGATCCTGGATGAGATTTCCTCTTCTATGGGATGCCCAGGGCATAACAGATAACCTTGGACACCGCACGGTACCTTCAGCCTTCGTTATATCCTTTGGGCATCTATCTTCTGGCAGGCAACGTCACTGGGCTGCCCACTGGGATTTACCGATATGTTCCCCACGGCCATACTCTAGCCATTCTCACCCAAGGAAATATCAACCAATACTATAGCGCTTCGGAGGGCGTTGAGGTCTGGATGGAAACAGCACCGGCTGTCTTCATAGTTACTGGAAACTTAAGCTGCATGATCGTCAGGGCCGGTCAGGGCTTCAGCCGGTGGGGTGTACATAGAGGCTGGAACTGCATCTGAAAATTTGCTGCTGGCGGTCGTCTCTTTGGACCTGGGTACTACTTATACAGCAGCAGGGTTTGATGCCAATAGATCTCCAGATCTCTTGGGACTGCTCACGGGTGTGGTACCGATGGGAGTGATTCCTGTAGGAAGATGGGCTTGAATGCCTTTCTTAGGCCGAGCTTCTTTTTAATCATCCCATCCTTCAAAATCTTAATTTACCTTCTCTCCTCAAGGATCAAAAGGCTAATCAGGGAGGGCGCAGAGTGGGCCCTTAAGGTGGATGCATCCATGGATCTAAAAGACGTTCCTGATCTATTCCTATCGGCCTTCTTTGAGTGGCTCAGGGATAGGGCTCCGATGCTTGCAGCATCCACAGCTTACTATATCCTTCTATCCCTGGCACCGGCCTTGATGCTACTGGTCGTGCTCCTTGGATGGTTCCTGGGTAGGATGGAAGCCCAGAGCAGTGTCATGGGTCAGATGGATATCCTGGCAGGCCCCACGGTTAGAGGTACCTTAGAGTCGGTGATAAAGTCTCTGCTCAATCCCACTTCGAGCTATACAGCCACAGTTGTGGGACTGATCTTTCTTTTTATAGGGGCTGCGGGAGCCTTCGTCCAGATCAGGGATGCATTCCGGGTCATTTGGGGTGGCTGGGGCGTCCAAGCCCCCGTCCTGGAGAGTACCCTCTACACAGTGATCGCCTATCTGCTCTCATTCTTTCTGGTGCTGGTTGTTGGAATGCTGCTGCTGCTCTCTGGGATGATAACCCGTATTATCCTGCCTGTGCTGGAATCCCTGAAAATCCCTCTGCCACTCAACCTAAGCTGGCTTTACGTTGTGAGCTTCTTCTCATCTACATCCACAGTGATCGTCTTTTTAGCCGTCATCTACAAGCTTCTCACAGCTGCTAAAATCCCCTGGAGCTGTGCATTTCTTGGGGCCGGTGTGACCACCCTCTTATTCCTGTTAGGTAACAGGATCATAGAGGTAGCCCTTAGTTTTTCCAACATGGGGAGTATCTATGGCGCGGTAAGCTCCATACTGGTCTTTCTAATGTGGCTATATTACTCTGTGCAGATCTTCTATTATGGGGCGGAGTTCATCAAGGTCTATTATCAGAGGAGATGGGAGTCGGGGCCGAAATCTTCTCAGCTTCCATCTGAATCTTTGGAATTACCGTCTGAACCGTCTTAACCTTTCTAACATGAGGTAGCTTTTATGGTTCCAGGCGGGGCATTAAAACTGTTCAAACGGGCCTTAGTGGAATGCCCATAGAACAATGCAACCACGTTGGCATCATCTACGGCATGCTACGTCCTGATCTCTCTAACCCCTCTTTTAGTGCTGGTGATAGTTCTTCTAGGATACCTCCTGGGAAGACAGATTGTAAAAAGCTACCTGCTGGGCTATGCTCGGTCCGTGGGAAAGATGGGTGGGCATATACCCGGTGTACCAACGAGAGACGTTATCTTAAGCGCTTCAGGATGCCGGTGAAGACCATACCTGGGGCTATGAATTAAAGAAAGCTTTTAGAACTAATCCACGGGCAAAAAGGGACTGAATAGACGATAGCTGTACGGGCAGGTAGTTATCCTTCTAGTCCCTTGCTCTTGGAGGAGCCGCTTCCTTCCCACTCCTGGCCATGCTCTCCTTTTATCGCTTTGGCCATATTCCCGTCAGCTTCGACCACCAGAGGGCCGACGTAATCGCACTGCTTGCAGTGGTAGATCTTGCCTGCAAAACCACCAACCTCGTAGTACAGATCAGCGTTGCCGCAGACCGGGCAGACCTCCTTGAAATTTCCCTCTGTCATATTATAGCGTATATGCCTGTAAGAATAAAGCTTTAAGCCTAAGTGGATGTGTTGAAAGACAGATATGTTGGATTGAGCTTTAAAGGGTTATGGCTATCCCTTCCTGACTGCGTTCTTATTCATGTTTTTATAGCTTATCCTTTTGGGTGCGCTTCTGGGGGCGATGCAGCGTACTCAGTCGCCGCATGGGCTACTCCTAACCGCTTTCCATGAAAAACGAAGGTCATCTGACTCATACATCTCGGTTTTCGTTGGCCACGTATGAGCCTTAAGGGCCCTGGGTGTTTCCGGGGGGAAATCCCCCGATTTACACGCTACAAGGCTAATCGGGAAACGCGCAACACATCCCATTGACCATCGCGTCCTCAATGAACGGCTTCGTTCGCCTTTAAGGCTGCGCAGCCTGGTGGTAATAAAGATCAATCTATCACTTAACTAACTGGAACGGAGAAAAAAATGGCTACAATGGCTATGAGATCACGACAGCTCGCTTGCTCTCCGGGTCCAGGACTGGGGCGCAGCCGAGCTGAAGATTCTGTAAGTCACTGCAGGCGGAAGGGCGCGCAGCCCCCGGTCCAGGGCGTACAGGACGTTTCCAGAAGCCGGAACTACGCCCGGCCTGAGACAGATGGTCCTGGCAATCGCCCACTGAGAGGTGCCATCAAAGGTGATATTGCCCCCGCCGAAGGCCAGACTTATCGAGTTGGAAACATATTAATAATACCACTTGAATAGATCTGCGGCCTCACAGGCGCCGATTTTTTGGTCGGGAACTGGTCTCCGATTCTGAGGCTTGTGGCATGAACGCTATTTGTATTTTGCGTTGGTAGATAATATCGTTTCCAACCCACCCGGTTCCGTAGTTTATAGGAATAGAGGGGTGTCTTGGTGCATGAGGATTAACTATCCTCTATGCCCTATTCATGTTTCGGGAAACCTTGGGCGGAGTAAACCGCCATGTGTAGGAGAATATCTATATGCAGTCATAAGGGAGGGATCGGGAAAAGTGCGACTGCCGTTAATCTCGCCGCCTGCCTAGCCATGAAGGGAAAAAAGGTCCTCTTAATAGACTTGGGCCAGCAGTCAACGGCCTCCGATGCACTGGGAGTGGATACGACCAATTTAGACCGGCAGGTGCACGACGTTTTCATGCACGGGGCGCCCATCAAGGACGTGGTCCGGCCAACAGAAATCCCCTGCCTAGATATAGCTCCCTCAAACATGGATCTACGGCCGGCTGAAAGATCCCTGGAAAGCCAGGACGAATATGAATTCATCCTCCGGGAGAGGCTGGCCACACTGGACGGCTACGATTTCATCATCATGGACACCCGCGAATTTAGGCCCCATGGCTATCAACGCCATGGCCGCCGCTACTGAGATTTTAGTGCCAGTGTATTTCCTAATACAGCCCGTTTAGCTCGCCGATCTTGGCACGGATCACTTTAGGAACATTCTATCTCCAATGAAGAATAGTAAGTTTGCTTTTTCCTTCACCTCCTGGGCCTGAACTCCCGGGCGATCTCCTCGGCCAGAGCACCCCTGTTCTCCCTGGTGACGGTGATCACCTTGAAGCTCTTCCTAATCTTTTTGGCTATGGGATGGGATGACCACTCTTGGAGGACTACGAGCATGGGCTTATCGGAGGACAGGGCCTTCTCGACAGCTGCTATAAACCTCCTGGAGGATAACTCCATGGGGCCCACCTCGTCCACTACTATCAGATCCGAACCGAGGGCGTCCTCAACGGCCTTGGATCCCAAGTTGTCCAGGTCATCCAGGCGCACCTTGTACTTACCGAGCTGGGGGCCCGTGCCTGTCTCATCGGCGAGCATCCCCCTAGCCCCGGATCCCAGATCGCGGAGTTCGAAACCAACCCTCCTGTCCTTGATCCTCTTATCTTCAGCCATAACCCCACCGATCTTGTACCTGCCCTTACCTTGAAGGGACTCGACGATCTCCCTGACCAGGGTGGATTTGCCAACTCCAGGGGTGCCTGTCACCGCAATCCTAAGAGCCATAGTTCTCCCTCATCTTCTCCACGTAGCGGCTTAGGCTTTCCACATCTTTTATCTCCTTTTTGACCAGGCTTCTGAGCCGTCCCCTTATATCCACGTCGAATCTGGCCCCCGTCGACTTCAGATGTCTCTTCAGGTTGTAAGCAATCTCGTCGCCCTTCTCGTCCCAATCGGTGAGGATGACCACCTCGCTGTAGCTCCTGGCAGCCCCCTCAGCCAAGTCGAGGGCCGGTCTTCGGGATGCCATTATCACAGGCCCTTCTACCCCTAGGGCCCTGAGCGCCTTCGCGTCGCGCATCCCCTCCACTATGATGACGGCGCCCCTGTCAGAAGCCTCTTTCAGGGCGCGGATGAGCGCCTCTAAAGCCTCCAGATCGTAGGTCCCCTTCTTTCTGAATTCCCTGGAGTCCTGCATCTTTCAACCGCCTTTTTCAGTTAAAACTGCCATGGTAGGGCGCAGTTTAAGGATGGCCTCTTCGGGTTTCATGCCCCAGACTGCGAGGACCTTTTTTCTGCTTTTGTGGCCGCTTACGACTTCCACGTCTCTCTCGGGCACCCCTAGGGCCCTGGCCAGTTCCTCTACGAGCTGCCGGTTGGCCTTGCCCCTGGAGGGCTCCTCGGTGAGCCTGGCCTCCAAGGCCTTTCTCCAGGGATTGAAGCCCGAGGGTACCAGGAGCCTGGAGGATCCGGGCACCACCTCAAACCTGACGGTAAAGCCCTGGGAATTGGCGACCAGTGTGTCCTTCCAGTCCATAAACTGTCAAGCGGCCCCAATCGCCATAAAACTTGCCATGACCGTGTGCTGATTATGATTTTATCCTTACAGATTCCCTGCAAAGATCTGCCCTTCCAGATCAAGGCGTGCCCGGATCCCTTTTGCCTGCATAAAGTTAAAATAGCGCCACCACCGATAGAGGCGAGGTTCCATGCAGATCAGGCAAGTGGTCGCCCTGGCTGATACGTCCCAGGTTGTCAATGCTCTTCTCCTCGACCTGGAGCAGCTTGGCCTGCAGATCTCCAATGGATCTTCCTTAGATTCGTCTGATAGCTCCTCCAAGCTCATCATATGCGATCCGGGCTTCGAAGCTACCTCCCGGGGCTCCACAATAATCCACCAGGCCCTGGACTGCGGTTGCTCAGTGCTTATGGATCCCGGGAGCTACACATCGGTTCTCAAGGAGATCAGAGAGACGGGTGGCCTATCGGAGGAGGTTAGGAGGGAGCTAGCGGCCTATGCCCTTTATAGATGCATAGAAGCCGATGCTAGGCGCTTATTGGATCTTTCAGGGCCCTCGCCCATGTACTTGGCCGAGTTCCTGGAGAAGGTCCAAGATCTGAGGTACGGCGAGAATTGGCACCAGAAGGCAGCGCTTTACAAGAGGTCTAGAGGGTTAGGGCTCTTTTCAGCTAGAAAGCTCAACGGCAGGGAGATGTCTTACAACAACGTCGTGGATGCTGATGCTGTCTTGGAGATGCTCATGGATCTCTCGGAGTACGATGGCGTAAGGGATGAGAGGGCCTTGTCGGTGATCGTCAAGCATGCAAACCCATGCGGCATAGCTTATGGAAAGAGTCTTGATGAAGCCTACCACAGGTCTTTTTGTACCGACCCCAAGTCGGCCTTCGGTGGCGTCATCGGCTTTGACAGGCCCGTGGACGTGGCTACGGCCACGGCCATAGGAGATAGCTTCGTTGAGGTCATCATGGCACCGGGATTCGACCCCGAGGCCCTAAAGCTCCTCACCGAGAAGAAGCCCAACCGGCGCATTCTGGACCTGGGCGGTATACTGGAGCGGAAGGAAGCGCTTTACCATCCGGGCAAGTGCATCAAGGGCATTTTGGGCGGCATCCTAGTCCAGGACTGCGATACGGGCGATGTCAAGGAGTGGACTGTTGTAACCAAGAGGACTCCGACCGATGCCGAGAACAGGGCTCTGAGGTTTGCATGGAAGGTGGCCAAGTACGTCAAGTCCAATGCTCTGGTCTACACCGATGAGAACATGACCCTAGGCATAGGCTCGGGCCAGGTGAGCCGCGTGGATTCGGCCAGGTTCGGCGCTGAGAAGGCCGAGGAACACGGACTTTCCACCAGGGGCAGCGTGGCTGCCACCGATTCCTTCTTTCCCTTCCGCGACGGGTTGGATGCGACCTTCAAGGCAGGTGCCACAGCGGTCGTCCACCCTGGAGGTTCCATCAGGGATGCAGAGGTAATACAGGCGGCCGATGAGCATGGAATGTCCATGGTCTTCACAGGCATGCGGCATTTCAGGCATTAGGTCTGAAGCTCTGGCCGCAGCAGCCATTTTTGTTCTTCTGGCAAGCTGTGCTTCCGCCGCTACCCTTCATTCAGGCAGCGACATCCAGGCGACCATCGATAAGGCAAACCCTGGGGATACGATTCTGGTGGGCCCCGGGGATTACGGTCCCTTCGATGTCAATAAGCCCCTGACGGTGGTCGGCACGGGCATGCCCCTGGTGAGGGCGGCCATTCAGAGGCCTGGAATTACCTTGAGCTCCGAAGGTGCGGTCGTTTCGGGCTTCAAGATCAAGGGGGTATGCACCGATTCCAGCGCTAAGTTCAACTATTACATATCCAAGCCCGCCGAGGCCTCCGTCAGATTTGACCTTCCTGACGCTGCGGTGATGGCAGAGGCCGATGATGTAGTCCTCAAGGACTCATCCATCTTCGGCGCCGAGGCTGGAGCCTACGCCGAGGAGATCCACAACACTTCTCTCACCAATATAACCTTCATAAGCTGCGTGGATGGGGCAAAGCTTATGCAGTGCCAGGGCGGTAACGTGGAAGGCTGCAAGTTCCTGAAGTGCGATAAGACCGGCCTTAGGGTCGAGGGATCCCGGGGCATAGTCGTATCCAATATCACAGCGGCCGATTCGGTCCACGTCGGAGTGCTCATCAAGGAGTCTACTGGCTGTAAGGTGAATTCCAACACGGCCACGGGTAACATAGAGGGCATAGCCCTCTGGAACTCCTCTAACTCAGAGGTCTCGGGGAACGTAGTCTCCAGAAACTACTACGGCATACTCCTCTCGGGCTCCAACAACAACACCGTCACCGATAACACGGCCGTGGAGAACACCAGGAGCGAGGTCATCAAGGGCTTTGGCATAGGCATAAGCCTGGAAAGGAACAGCAGCAACAACGTGGTGGCCTGGAACGACGCCCGTAGGAACTACAACGGTCTGGAGGTCACCAAGGGGTGCCAGCTCAATGTCCTGTACTGTAACAAGGCCAACGATAACGACCATGGCATTAGAATGGATAAGAACTGGAACAATCTCATCTATGCTAACAGCTTCTCCAGGAACAAGATTGATGCCTATGAGAACGCCAGCCACAACTGCTGGAACACTACGGTTGGCAACTACTACAGCAATTACAAGGGCGATGACCTCAATGGAGACTGCATAGGCGACAGCCCTTACTCTATCACATCCAACGATGCCGATTCCAAGGATTACCTGCCACTTATGCAGCCCTACATGTCGGTGGAAGTGGATGTGAGCGTAGAGGAGCTCAGGTCCATGGCCAGGACCTATGCCAGGTACCACGATGGAGATGCTGAGAATGCCCTGCCCTACAAGGTCTCGGGAGGCATCGTGGTCATAGAATCCAGGAGGCCTGCCCGCCCACCCAAGTGGCCCTCAACCCCCAGTAATATGCTCTCTTTTTAACCCTTCTTTTTATCCTTCGCTCTAATTTTACTCAATAAAAATTTCTGGTAAAAAGGATCGCCTAGGTCCCTATCTTTACTGGCTCTACTATGGATCTGAGGGTGGCAATGGCAGAGAGCGCCGCCAGGTAGCTGGTCCTGGGGTTTTTGGGAAATGGAACGTTCTCCACCTTGGTGGTGATCTGGCCGAAGTCTCCCTCCACCGTTATCTCGTGCCTGTTGATGTGGATGCCTGGATCCGCCACCACCTTGACCTTCACGTTGCCATCCCTGGCTGCCAGGCAGAGGGTAGCGGCCACGTTGACATTGGCTGGAAAGGCCTTGACTGCCTCGGCTGCCGTCCCCTCGAAGATCTGGGTGGGACCATTCAGCGTCTTGAGATCGATATTGTTCTGGATGATATAGGGCGCACCCTCCAGCCCCGCAGGATTCTTGGTGGTTATTAGGACGACGCTCCTTATGGTCCCGATGGATGCCGACTTGATGCCGTCTAAGCCCGAGATGGCCCCCGATGGTATGTAGACTTTGGCCAAGTGCTCTTTGGCCAGGTTCTTTATGCTCCTGTAGAAATCAGCATCGGTCAGGGCACCGACGCTCATAATCATGATGCTATTTCCCTTGTTCAGGGTGGCCCTGGTAATGGATGGAACTGCGCTCTGAGACGCCGCCTCCACCACCAGATCGGAGAGGTCCAGCAAGCCCGTAAGATCGGCCTTGACCGGCTTATGCTTCAGGCTCTTGATGAGATCATCAGCCCTAGTCTGGTTTCTATCACACACCGCTACCAGCTCTGCGGCAATCTCGCCATTATCTATAGCCTTTGCAATCTCAGCGCCGATGGCGCCGCATCCCACCAGACCTATCTTCATGATATCGTAGCCTATAAATCAATGGGATCTCAAAATCCTTGCGGTATGCTGCGATCGGAGATCGATCGGTTTGTATCCGAGGACTTAGGGGAGTGGGATGACTCCAGCACCCTCGTTCCGGAGATAGTGGCCAGGGCCTCGGTGGTAACCCGTGAGGACTGCATAATTTCGGGCCTATCTGAGGCGGAGGATATCCTGGACTACTTTGGCTTGGGACACGAGAGGCTCTACGACGAAGGCGAGTTCGTGCCGGCGAAAGCTGCGGTGATATTCATAAAGGGCAGCGCCAGAAAGATTTTGCAGGCCGAGCGGCTCCTTTTGAACATCATCTCCAGGATGAGCGGCATATCCACCCTGACCAAGGAGTGCGTTCTCAAAGCCGGCGGGGCGAAGGTCTCAGCCACCCGAAAGACCACCCCCGGGTTCAGGATCTACGAGAAGAGGGCGGTGGCCCTTGGCGGTGGAGATCCCCACAGGTTCAACCTCTCGGATGCCGTTATCATAAAAGATAACCACCTAAAGCTCCTCGGTCTCGAGGAGTGCATAAGGGCAGCCAAGCTTCATGCCAGCTTCACCAAGAAGATTGAGGTCGAGGTGGAGGACCTCCTATCCGTGGTGCGCGCGGCGGAGCTTGGCGTAGATATAATAATGTTCGATAACATGTCCTCGGAGGAGATATCGCGAGGTGTCCAGATGCTTAAGGCCAGGGGCCTCAGAGATGGGGTGATCCTAGAGGCATCGGGCGGCATAAACCCAAAAAACCTAGAGAAATACAGCACCTGTGGCGTGGATGTAATCTCCATGGGCGCCCTGACGACGGGCGCCAGATGGATAGATCTGAGCATGGAGATGGAGTAAGGTTCAATAATGAGAATGATGGGCGCTTCTACTGAGGAGACTGGTATGCGGCTGGTATACCTTGGAATTCTGATCGCTCTGATCCTGGCGCCTTCAGCCCTGGCTGCCAGCTCTAAGGACGACGACTCGGTAACTTACAAGGACTTCACCCTCACCCCCGGGGACCGGGTAGACATAGGCGACTATAGGTTGGAGATGATCGAGGTCCAGTCCTTATCCGACGGCATTGTGGTGGTCAAGGTTTCCAAGATCGGGGGCGGCCTGGAAGAGCAGAGGGCTCTATTACAGAATAGCCCCAACAACTTCGACGATGGAGCGGACGAAGGAGGTCTTACCCTCACCGCGGTAGATCTCCCCGATGATAGGACTGCGGAGCTCAGGGTAGAGTATCTCGACCGCCTGGGTACTCCAAGGAAGCGGGCTGCTGATGCCACCTCTGTGGCTCTCAGGGATATGCCCAAGCTGGAGGTTAAGCAGACCTTTGATAAGACCCAGGTGCGCGTCGGGGATAGCATCAAGGTAACCGTGGAGGCCAGGAACATCGGCCTGGGCCTGGCCCAGGATGTGACTGTGGTGAACCAGCCTCCTATGCCCGAATTCACCTATCTGGCTGGGTATCCGCCCAAGCTCAAGAGCGAGCTGAAACACGGGGACTCCGACTCAGCAGTATTCGTTCTGAGGGCAGCCCAGGAGGGTACTGTCCAGGTGCCGGGCCTGGAGGTAAGCTACGCAGACTCACGAAAAAAGGATTATTCCAACTTCTCCAAGCCCTTCCAGGTGACCATCCTGCCCAAGAGCAAGCCTAACCTGGAAGTGGTAGTTGTTCCTCCGGTGCCCATGGATTCCGGAGGAAGGGGCTCCATGAACATCACTGTGATCAACCGGGGTGACGCTCCGGCCATGATGGTTGATGTTAGGCTCGTGGCTTTGCCTGATGGTCTGGAAGTAAGCGGCGTAGATAGACGCTTCGTGAAGATCGCTCCGGGAGGCGAAGAGAGCTATACCGTGCCCGTAGTGGGTAAAAGCAGCGGGAACTACACCATAAACCTCAAGGCCAGCTATCAGAGCGAAGATGATATCCTCAATAAGGACACCAGCGCAGAAATTGTGGTCAAAGGACGAGAGTATAAATACATATATTTCCTATTCGTAATACCTACAGTACTCCTTGGGGCTTGGATATATAAGAGATACAAAGAATATAAATATTGAGGATGTTTTAATAAGGAAAAAAGGAGCCTTGTACCATGTTGAACGTGCTTATGCTAGGCGTTGGCCAATGCGGCAACAGGATTCTGGATGCCGTAAACAAGGAGTCCTTCGGTGGAACATCCAGGCTGGCCAAGTACTATAGTCGACAGAAGTTCCCAAGCAGGGTGGAGACCCTTGCCATCAATACTGCAGTAAATGACCTCAAAGAGCTGCGTTTCACCGCTGCCAAGGACAGGCTCCATGTCCCTAACCTCCACGGTGTGGGGGCCAACAGGAACACAGGAAAGCAGGGGTTCTGGGATAACCGGGACATGATCATGAGCGAGATCGAGAGGCGGGGCGACTTCGACCTGGCCTTTGTAGTGACCTCCACCTCTGGAGGCACTGGGTCCTCCTTCTCTCCTCTTCTCATCCATGAGCTCAAGAAGCGCTATAAGAACATCACCGTCATCTCCGTGGCCGTCCTTCCCTTCCGCGAAGAGGGCTCCATCTACCTTCAGAACGCCGCTTTCAGCATGAGGGAGCTCATGGAGGTGGACGCCGATGGCCTTCTCCTGGTGGACAATCAGTACCTTAAGAGGTGCAGTGGTGATATCGCCTCGGCCTACGACACAATCAACACCATGGTGGCCCAAAGGTTGATGTTCCTCATAGAATGTCTGGACAGCGAGATGCTCTCGGTCACCGACCTTGGCGACTTCAAGACGGTCATGAGCGGAGGCCTGAGGATGGGCACCATGGGGTTCTACCAGGCGGATAAGCATTCGCCCTCGGTTAAGAGTGCCATCGAGAACAGCTTTAAGCCCGGAAGCCTTCTCTTCCCCGCCAATATCTACGAGGAGGCAGCCAGGGCCATGGTGGTCATCCAGGGCTCCAAGGAGTATATGGACGTCGATGAGATCACCAAGGAAGTAGAGCAGCTCTCTGGATGCGTGGGCCACGTCTTCAAAGGGCTGGTGATAAAGAAAGGCTATCCTAAGGTCCTATCCATCTTCACCCTGGCCACGGTGCCCGAGGTGGAAGCCCTCTACGCCCAGGCCGCCAGGGCCATCCAGGAGGAGAAGGATAGGAAGCAGAGGGCGAAGAAGCAGCTTACCGATGCGTTTGCCCACATCGAAGATTTAGAAGAGATTTATTGAAGCTACCGAAGGCCGAATCTCTTGTACATCATGGCGTACATGGGGCTCAATTCCAGAGCCCTGGCCACGTCCTTCAACTCCTCTTGATCCAGATCGAAGGCTTTTGCCGGAGGCACCGGCCGTCCCGACTTGGCAAATACTACGCCACCCTTCATCTTGGCGCAGGCGAAACTTCCCATGTTCCCCTCCACCAGGATCTCACCTCCCCTCATCTCGGCGCCTGTAAAGTCCTCTGTGTTGCCCTTGATGATGAGCCGCCCTCCTCTCATGAACACCCCTGTGTTCTTGCCAGCGCCTCCCTCGACCAGGATAAGCCCCGAACTCATAAGGATGCCCGTGCTCATGCCCGTGTCACCATCCACAGTTAGGGTCTTATCCGATGGATTTCTTGCCCCAAGTGTATCTCTGATCAAGCCATCGCTGATAATCAGGCCCTTCTGGTCGGAGCGATTTGGCTCTATAACAGGGAGGCCTTTTTCCAGGACCTCGGTGATAGACACGTATTTTCTGTAGCCCGTCCTATCGGACTGAACTTCCAGGGCGTTGCCCAAGGGTTTCGCAATCCGGCCGCTAACGTAGATGGCGCCCCGGAGCATGCTGATGCCCATGTGGCTGCCTACGTCGCCGTCTACTACGATGCTTCCTGAATTTTCCATAGCCCTGCCCGTGCCACCGAGCTTTATAAGATCGACTCCCAGGCTGGAGCCGAGGCGACTGCCTGCTTCACCTTTTATCTGAACCTCCTGGCCTTTTCTCAAGGCCTCCACCATCTGACGGCGGCTGATTCCACCTACGGCCTCGTCGGGGTTCAGCCTGGAGCCCTGATGCTGCCAGTAGAAATCAAAGGTAAAATCGCCGAGGCACTTTTCACCGGAGGTTTCTATCCTTAGGGGCATTGTCTCACCTAACGTTATGGGCCTCGCCAGCTATGCGCTTGGAGACGCTGACGCCCACCAGGGTGATCAGGACCGCCAGGACAGCAGATATGGCCAGGTACTGTATGGACTGGCCCAGGCCTACGTCGAACTTGATGCTGGCGTCGCTGGCCAGTATGAAGCCGCTGGCGGATTTGAAGATGAGGCCCGTTGCTGCGATGAAGAAGGGATATGAGTATGTTTTGGCATCCTTCACCCCATCCAGGTACATGTCCATGATCTTTCCCATGTTGGCGCAGATGGCGGCGGCGGTGTACCACCATATGCTGGCGTCGATGTAGATCATGATCAGGGTCAGATAGCCGTGCCTTACCGGATCGATATAATATTGCCAGAGCATGGTCATGCCTTGGACCATGGCTATGACTACTAGCATGGTGGCCAGGATGTAGGTCACGAAGGATATTTTGCCTGCGTAGAGGGAGCTCGTGAGGGTCTTTTTGGCATCGTCCATGGAGTCGTCGAGTTCCAGGCCTCTGAATAGAAGGTAAAGGCCTATGGCTCCGCTGATGGCAATAATTGCCCCCTCGGGGTATCTCAGGAAGCTGAAGATGGCGTACATGAGCATGGCCAGGCCCGGGGGTATGAAGAATGTGTGGCTGATCTTGGGGTCGGTGAAGACTTGCTTCAAGAGATAGTAGGTGCTCTCTAAATCGGGGCTTTGCTTTACCATGACCCTTTTGACGCTGTTTACCTTAATCCTGGATTGAATTATGGGTAAAATTGCCTCGTCCTCGGCCCCGTCCGAGACCACCACTACGCCCTCGGGATTGAAGCGTCCCAGGAGTGTCTCCAGCTGCTCTGAAAGCTTAGCGTCGGAGACCAGTCCCACCTTGATATCGCCGGCCAGGGATGCGATCTCGGCGTTCTCCCCGGAGGCTGCCAGCTCGTCGAAGACCTGGATGCCGCCGAAGATGGTGTTGACATCGGAGTCCTCGGGATCGACCAGGGCGAGCTTCAATGCGGCATCGATGTTCTCTGCCCTGCCCACGACCGGGCAGGCGATGCCGGCCTTCCTACCCAGGTCGTCGTCGCGGTCGATGCAGAGCACGAGGACGTTCATAAATCGCTATTTGGAAGTAATGTACTTAAAGCATTCTGTAGATCGGCATCGGTCTCCGGAAGCCTACAGGTGGCGCTGATCGCAGATCACGGGACTATTAGCTGCCGAAGGTTGAATGCAGACGCTACGGCTAGTGGCCCAATGCCATAAGATATTTATCGAATAAGATAGGCCTTATATTATTATGAAGTATAAGTTATTCTCATTTGTAGGCTTTCTTCTGGCGTCTATCTCCCTTGTGAGCGCTTTTACCCCTGGAAATGTGGACAACAACCTCGCCAGGTACAACGCCATGGCGAGCGCGTCTCCTGCCATTCTTAGGGATTTCATAGGCGATCAGACGGTGAATATCAATATCATCAATAGCGATGGGTCTACTTATAAGGTGGGCTTCGTGACCCAGAACGCCAAGATCGCCCAGACCGTGTCGGGTGGTGTAAGCAACCCCACCGTGGTAATCAACGCCACCTCCGTGGCCGTAGATGCCATCAACGGCTCCGATGACCCCATTGCGACCTTCGAGGCTCAGACAAAGTACGGCCAGATAAGGATTCAGGGCACAAATCCAATCACCAGCTTGAAGCTTGCTACGATCCTGTCTAGCGGCCCAGTACTCGAGTTCTTCTGCAATGTGTTCTACGGCAACGGCAGCGAGTGACTTTTCTCTCTTTCTTTAGCGGCCTTGGTTCTGTGGCATTGGACGGCGGGGGCGGCCATGGGCTGGATAGGCTGAGTATTGAGCAGAATATGCACGGCCTTCGACCGGGGGACTACCTGTAGGCTGTACTGTCTATCCTATCATGTCTGTTCCCATAACCATAAATTATTCAATTAAGTTTGGCTATGAATCATTGGGCATGGTCTATTTAAGGCAAAGGAAATTGGATGATTGGCCTGAGGATTGAAGCGATTATATGATCTGGCGGTAGTTATGGCTGGCCCTGCAGGGAAGGGACCGCAGGGATCAGTGCGGGGTATTCATAGTGACCGAGGTCTCTGGGGAGGGTGCCCTGGTGGATGCCCGCCTCCCCAGCCCGCTGAACATCCACCTCGGCATGTCCGGCATGGGCTACGGCTGGGTCTTCCCCGGCCGAGGGTACTATTAGGTGAGCATTTGTATCCTTTTTGATATTGAGCAATTTCGAAGGTAAACAAAGCGAAAACGTCCTTGCGTCCTCGTATTCGCGCACAAAAACAAGGGTATTGTGGGTCCTTTGTAATGTCGCAGTATCGGCTCCTAAAGGTGGTTGAGCAGATTAACCTGGTAATCCAAGGAAACAAGCTGTCATATAACGTAAGTGTTCCCACAGAATGTGGGCTAGGGCAGTCTGCACGGCGCGTGAGCGCACCCTTGGAGGATATACCTAGATGCATGGGTGCCCCATGAGACCCTGCCGTCATTGAAACTAGTGTGCCCTTGTTCAGATCATCTCCAATCCAATAGCATGTGGATACACCTGATACAAGATTAGGGATCGATATCTTCGCCATTGCCAGTTAAGCATATGAGTATACTTTCGGAGATGATTGATACGCTCAGTCGCCGCACAGGCTGCCCCCCTAACCCTCTCCATGGGAAAACCTTCAGGTTATGTTGCCAAGGTTGATATGTCCAAAAATTGCACAGATCTCCTTGATGCTCGACCTATTGGCGCAAACGAAAACTTTTGTTTAATACCCTTGCCAGTCCCTAATAGTTTAAACATCAGTAGATAATCTTCAGAAAAACCATTGTTCCTATCTATAAAATAGAATCATGTAGGAACACTCTTCGGACTATTTGGCTATAAAGAAAGCAAGTTTTTAGAGGTCCTCTTATGTATGCTACGCTACTTTTACTAGCTCTCTCCTATAAACCATAAACGCCATATAATCTTTGATCTCGCCAGGTACGGTGCCACCAAGCTTTGCATGAATTGCTAAGTTATAGCTTCCAGGAAGGGGATCTTTATCTACGGATTTAATTTAATGTTTCGGGCGATATCCTGGTGGTCGGGACAAGGCCAAAAGATTTCGACTGGTGGAATCAGCGGTGGCTTGGAATGGTTATCTCTGATCTCCGGCGTGGTAGATAGACGGGTGGAACTATCCCCCACAATGAGGTGAATCACTGTAAAAAGCGAACTCCGAAAGAGGAGGAGAAAAAGTGGTGCTAAGGCCTTTTCAGGTCTTGATTAGGAGTGTCTCTTTGTCTTCTGAGGGCTTGCCTGTTGCAGCAGTCTCCTTGATATCGCTGTCGTAGATATCCACCGCTCCTGTCCTCACCCCTCCGGACTTCTCAGGGGTGACGAAGATCCTGCCGTCTCCGAACTTGCCGGTCCTGGCAGCATCGCATATGATCTTTATCACCGAGCCCACGTTCTTATCGGTGATGTACATCTCGATCTTGAGCTTGGGGTGGCGGTCCACCTCCATGGTCCCTCCCCTGTACTGGAGCTTTATGCCCTTTTGCTCTCCTCTGCCCAGGACCTCGGATACCGTCATAGCGACGAACCCTTTCTCAGCCAGGGCTTTTTTTACGACGTCCAGCCTCTCTGGTCTTATGATGGCTTCAATCTTCTTCAGAATCACCTCAAGATAGACCCTCTCACGCCATGAGGATGGTAGATATTATGTACTCAGGAGCATCGTTGACCAGGTGTCTCCTGGGGTCCTTCTCCGCATCCGCTATATCCATGTGAAGAACCCGTCTGTCCTCGTACTCGTAAAGGTGAGCTCCCCAGGGTAAGAATAGGGCAGCAGGAACTTAAAAAGGCAGCCTTCGATTATCCATTTGGATATAATCTATTTAGATCCAATTGGTTCCTTTTTCAACGTTAGGGCAATGCTGGGGACTATATAGCTCGTTAGGCCTTTTTTAGAATATCTTTTATATTCCTAAAGTCGTCCTAGTTCTGTATGAGGTCGATGCCCGAGCATTTGTTATCCTTAGGGCTTACTATTACACTCTTGATAGCAGCCCTCTGTGCAGCCAGCCGCGCCGAAGCTGTGGTTTACGTAAAGCCGGGAGAGAGCATCCAAGCGGTCATCCGCACCTCAAGCGCCGGAGATATCATCATGGTCTCTAATGGCACCTACAAGGAGCGAATCAACATCACCAAGAGCCTGTCTCTAATAGGCGATGGAGGTTCCGTAGTGGACGCCCGGGGTTCGGGGAGCGCCATAATCCTTTCGGCTGATGGTATCTCTCTGGAGGGGTTCTGTGCCATAAGATCGGGCGAAGAACCCAGGGATGCGGGCATCATGGTCCTATCCAAGAACTGCACTGTCAGGGGCAACTTGGTCAAAAGAAACGGCGGCCACGGCATTCTCTTGTACAAGACCGCCAATAACCTGGTCTCGGGCAATATGGTTTCGGGTAATGCTAACGATGGCATATCCCTGGAGCGCTCCTTCAATAATATCCTGGACGGAAACTCCATACGGGGCAACAGAGACGGAATCCACATGGAGTTCTCAAGGGCTAACACGGTGAAATCCAACGAAATCAGCGGAAACCTCTATGGAATTTACATCTCCAATAGCAATGATAGCCGCAGCATCACCTACAATGGAAAGGGCAGCAAAGGAGTTTCCATAAAGTACCACCCTGTGGAAGCGAACTCCAATCACGATGTGAGCAAGATCGATCCCAGCTTCAGCTCCAACCTCATCTTCAAGAACAATCTCACAGATAATGAGGAAAACGCCTACGACAACGGCTTCAACCATTGGGATAACGGCTCAGTAGGCAACAGCTACAGCGATTTCAACTCCCGGCCCCAGGGGTGCACCGACAGAAACAAGGATGGCATCTGCGATTCGAGCTACAAGGTCCCAGGAAGGTCTCAGGAGGACCATTTCCCTAAGGCCTCCAAGGATGCACTCCTCATTTACAGGTCCGTGGGCTTCAAGGGTTGGGAACTCCGAATGTTCAGGTTTACCTTCTCTCCAGGTGAGAGCATGTCCGTAGACTTCACCATCCCCACGAACTTCTCAGGCTGGGTCTCAGTGATCCCCGCCTATGCAGATCACTGGAACGCTGGCAAGATGTCAGATACACTCTCCTATAAAGACATGAGTGGCAGCTGTGAGGGAACCCTCTCCTTCGACGCACCTGCTGATAATGGGTCCTATGACCTCAGGATGTACGATGACACTACCCATGAAGTGGTCACTTCCCTGGGTTTCCAGGTCAAACCGCCCTCTATCTCGGCCTCGCCATCCTCGGTCACCATTGTGGATCCCATCGAGGTCAGCTATGCTGGTGCTCCTGGATACGATGCTGACTGGATAGGCATGTACAGTGTGGGCGCTGACGATGTCAGACCCATATCCAAGCAGTACCTAGGCGGAAGCGAGAATGGCGTCCTGGAGTTCGTGGCCGATAACGGAGGGACTTACGATTTCAGGATGTTCCAGGACGGAGCCCTTACCAAGGTCGCATCCAGCGGGCCTGTCAACGTCAAGTTCATGGCAGGGATCAAGGTGGTGGCCAATCCAGGCCACGTGGAGCCCGGAGGGCTGGTCACAATCACCTACTGTGGAGCTTCGGCCGGCAGCGTCATCGGCATGTACGGCGTGGCCAGACCAGATAAGTTCTGGATAGATATGCAGCCGGTAGGGCCCCAGAGCTGTGGCCGCATAACCTTCAGGGTCCCAACAACCCCTGGAACCTACGATTTCAGGCTATTCCGGGATAACATTAATAGGCAGATTCTGGGCCAGAGTGATGCCGTAACTGTGGGCGGGGGAGGTAACCTGCTGCAATCTGGAAACGGCCTTACCCCTAGCTAGGGCTAGACAGGCGGGACATAGGCAGGAGGGCTCCTCACTGGCTTCTCCGGGAGGTGCCGAAAGGCTCATGACGCACTCTCCCTGGCAGTGGGGGCGCCTAAAACGTGGCCGACCTCATGCAAGGTCTTCCTGGCTAGGAGACCGCAGTCGAGGCCGGCCTCCGATGAAAAGGCGTTTCTGAAGGCCGCGCAGCCCAGGATGGGACCGATCTCGGAGTAAAATAGCTCCTTGTCCACGATCCAGAGGCAGGCGCGGCCGCCGAATTACTTTCCAAGATTTCTTAAGATATAGACGGCGTTTGTGGTGGTTGCATTCAAGCATCATTTATCCCTGGTCTCCACTCCCTAGTGCTCTTCTATGATGCCGATGAGATTGGAGACCTCACGGCTTTCTCCGTGGAATATGTTCAAGATCAATGGTAATTATTTGGAAAGCATGGATTAATGAACCCTTTCTCGGGGCATCAAGTGTTTTTATTAACAGGTAGTAAAGGCGCTCAGAACTCAATATCCTCATCACAGATCAGACAGGCCTTCTCATCACAGCGCCGACCAGAGCTTATCTCTTTTAAGACAAAAGGTTATTCCGCAGGAATGAATCTTAGTTCTCCCTTTTTCGAGCAAAGTTTAAATCTCCTTCAGAATCAGTAATTAGCGTAACTGATGAAGATTGCACTCCTTCAGCTGGACCCCACCGTGGGAGACCTCCGTGGCAACGCAGATCTGATAGCTAAGGCAGCCAGAGATGCAGGCGGGGTCGATCTGTGCGTAACCTCAGAGATGGCTCTTCTAGGCTATCCTCCCAGAGATCTTCTCTTAAATGGTGGATTCATAAACCAGAGCTGGAGTGTTCTGGAGGACCTGGCCGGGGAGCTGAAATCTTCTCCTCCCGTCCTGGTGGGCACGGCAGAGCCAAACCCTGCTGATGTCGGGAGGCCTCTCTTCAACGCAGCCGCCCTGATCTTCAGAGGAGAAATAGTTAGAACCTTTCACAAGACCCTCCTTCCCACCTATGATGTCTTCGACGAGGATAGGTACTTCGAGCCTGCTAGGGATCCCCAGATCCTGGACCTCGGGAGAAAGAAGCTGGGCGTGTCCATCTGCGAGGACATATGGAATGATAGGGACTTCTGGAGGCGCAGGCGCTATCACGTCGATCCCGTGGAGGAGCTGGTGACATCGGGTGCTCAGACCATCATCAATCTCTCGGCATCTCCATTTACCGTTGGAAAGCAGGCCCATCGCGAGGCCATGTTGGGGGCCATGGCTGCCAAATACAGAATTCCCTTTCTCTATGTGAATCAGGTCGGGGGCAACGACGACCTGGTATTCGATGGCAGAAGCTGTGCATTTGATCCCTCGGGAATGTTGATCGCCCGTGGAAAGGGCTTTCAGGAGGATGTGGTATCCGTGGATCTGGGCCCGCCTGGAGGGTTCATAGAGGCGGACGACTTCTCCCCCGAATCTGAGATCTGGAGGGCTCTTGTCCTCGGCGTCAAGGACTACTCCCGCAAGTGCGGCTTTAAGGGAGCCATCATCGGACTCTCCGGAGGCATAGACTCGGCCCTGACCGCGGCCATAGCATCCGAGGCTTTGGGCAAGGAGCGCGTCCTGGGGGTGCTTATGCCCTCGCCCTATACCAGCATGGCTAGCATTGAGGATGCAGAGTGCCTGGCCAAAAGCCTGGGGATGAGGACCATGACCCTTCCCATTACCGATATCATGAATACCTTTGAAGAGAACCTGAGCTTGGCCTTCAAAGATCTACCCAGGGACGTGACCGAGGAGAACCTCCAGGCCCGCATAAGGGGGAATCTCCTCATGGCCCTCTCTAACAAGTTCGGCGCGGTACTCCTGACCACCGGCAACAAGTCAGAGCTTGCGGTTGGCTACTGCACAATCTACGGGGACATGTCTGGGGGCCTGGCCGTCATCTCTGACGTCCCCAAGACTATGGTCTATAGGATCGCCCGCTGGCTCAACACCCGTAGAGTATTGATACCTGAGTCCTCGATAACCAAGGCCCCGACGGCGGAGCTCAAGCCCCACCAGACTGATCAGGATACTCTGCCCCCGTACGAAGTCCTGGATGAAATTCTAAGAAGGCACGTGGAGCTCCACCAGTCGAGGGATGAGATCTCCCAGGCGGGTTTCGATCCGGACGTGGTGCGAAGGGTCCTGGGGATGGTGAAGTCGGCCGAGTTCAAGCGCAAACAGTCGGCTCCGGGGATCAAGGTTACTGACAGGGCCTTTGGCAGCGGCTGGAGGATGCCCATAGCCTGTAGATCCTATAATGTGTAACCTATAGGGGAGATACTACCATGATCTGGGGTTGGTTGGAATATGGTTACGATGGCCTGAATATCCCAGGAGCGTTCGGATGGCCATCTCTCCGAAACTTTAAGTAGCCATTTCCTCGGTATTAATCGAGGGTTAACGGACCGAACCTACCGGAATGATGAAAAAGCAGGGCTTTTGGGATCTGGCATGGGTAGGGTTCTCCCGCTATTAATGATCATTGTGCTCCTCTCCTCCCACGGGGCTTTGGGCAGCAGTACCCGTACAGGAAGCAATCTAGGTACTGCAAGCAATTCCAATGCAGGCAACAACAGAACCTACTCCAACAACATAGTGCTCAATATCTACCTGAACAATGCCGCCAAGGTCCTGGTGGCGGGATACGCTGACAGCATCAATGGTTTGTCCTTCCTCAAGACCTCTCAGTACAGTTACGATCAGGATACTAAGCAGCTTTATGTCCCCACCAACTCCCTTACCTACAATCAGTGGACAACTGGGTGGCAAAGCTTCTCTCAGATGGCAGCTACGGCGAGTACCACTGTACTTTCTACATGCCATCATTGGTCTCGGTGAGCAACATCAGCTTCTCCCAGGCTGAAGTACCTGGTCTCGGCCTCCAATGCCCCCTTCGTGGTGGACCTCCACGGCTACGGCGTGATAAATCCCGGCGTCACCATAGACTATCGGTGATCCTCGACGCCAAGATACCCACCCGCGCGCCAGGGGACGGGGTACCTGCTGACTAGGTCTGGCCCTGGGACTTATCATCGCTGCAGGAGGTGCAGTCCATCGGGCCAGGGTCAGAAGAAAGATGGTGCCTCTGGAGCCCGGGGCAGGCCTTGGGGTGCTGCCATCGAAGGATCCCTCCATTGGACGTAAGGATGATATGATGGCATCATCGCCATCTAGCTCCTCTATTGATCCCAGCCTCATGCTTACTTAAGGAACCGGGCCTTGCGCCTGTAGGACGTGGCGGTGATGCTGGGAAGTACAAGCTTTGGGGCTTCTGAGATCCCCGGAAAGGTCCCGCTTAAAGGTGCCCCTGATGATAAGGCCGGGGCGTGTGTGATCACGGCCTCGGGCCCACCCAATGGCGGCTACCTTATTACCTGTGCTATGGCAGCTAGCCTGCCCAGATGAGGACTGGCCCCTGGTGATCCCGCAGGGATGGCGTGGATTTGCCATCCTGGGGAACCAGTCCTACGTGCTCAGGATCAGCATCGAGACCATCATGTCCTTAGGCCCTGAGGAACTAAGACAGCTTTTGGCCTATAATGCCAGGTCGAGGCTATCGGGTCCAGAACCAGGGCTGAGGCGAACTCCTCTGTAAAGAATGGATGGATGCAGCTGGGCAAGGATGCATACCCGCTGGCGAGTGTCGTTGAGGCTGCCAAGGGCAATAAGATGGTTGCAGATGCGGAGGTCATCCGTTTCCACCACTCCTCCAACTTCACCGTAGTCCTGGGACACATCGGCTTCCGGGCGTCAAGAAGCGGCGAGGCATCCGATGGCACTCTTACAATCCAAAATTCTCTGATCCATTAAGACATCCCATCTCTTCAAGGGTTTTCTTGGACACGCGTTTTAATGGCTTGACGTTGGGCTTGGCATGGGGCTCGGGTCTGTTTTGTCCTTCTTCTCCCCAATATCTATTCAAAAATCTTAATAGCTCTTAATAGTGCTTAACCGCACTTAATAGCACGTAATTCTTCATCCTAGTTACGAACGTCTATTCACAATTCTCAAATAAGTAAATATAAGTGTCGGCTCTTATCCAGGTGTTGGAGGTGAATGATTGATATCCACTGTAAGATCCCTGGGATATCTAAGGGGACTGGTTCATCTCAGGCGCCTGGCAGCTCCTCCCAGTATGCCCTATGGAAGAAAGCCGCCCTCTCCTCTCTGGGACGGCCCAGCACGGAATTAGCGAATGCAGTTTTGGCCCCGATCGTCCTCCTTTGATCGATGTGGGGTCTGTTGAATAGGATGCGGAATGCGATGAGTCCGCATTGTTTGTCTGAATGGATACGGAGAACTGAGGGAATATAACATGAGGCAGGTAGCCATCTACGGAAAGGGCGGTATAGGCAAATCGACCACCACTCAGAATCTAACAGCAGCTTTGTCCACTATGGGCAAGAAGATCATGCAGATAGGCTGTGACCCCAAGGCAGACTCGGTAAAGTTCCTGATGAACGGAAAGAAGCAGCCATCTGTCCTGGATACCCTGAGGAAGGACGGCGATGTCCAACTGGAAGACGTGATGAAGACAGGCTTTGGAGGCATACGCTGCGTGGAATCAGGAGGGCCTGAGCCGGGTGTGGGCTGTGCAGGCCGTGGCATCATCACCTCTATTGGCCTCCTGGAGAATCTAGGTGCTTACACCGACGATCTGGACTACGTCTTCTACGACGTTCTGGGCGACGTCGTGTGCGGCGGATTCGCCATGCCCATCAGGGAAGGAAAGGCCCAGGAGATTTACATTGTAGCCTCCGGGGAGATGATGGCCCTCTATGCTGCCAACAACATCTGCAAGGGCATAAAGAAGTTTGCCGAGGCAGGGGGCACTCGCCTGGGGGGCATCATCTGCAACTCTAGGAACGTGGACAGGGAGAAGGAGCTGGTCTCCCACTTCGCCGAGAAGATTGGTAGTCAGATGATACAGTTCATCCCGAGGGATAACGTGGTCCACCAGTCCGAGATCCACAAGCAGACCGTGGTCCAATATGCGCCCGACTCCAGCCAGGCAAAGGCCTACCTGGGTCTGGCCAAGGCCGTGGACGAGAACGAGATGTTCGTGGTACCCAAGCCCATGGAGTACGAAGAGCTGGAGCAGGTCATGGCCGAGTGGGGTGTAGTGGAATGAAGATGATCCGGGCAGTGATACGGCCCGAGGCCGTGGACAAGGTTGCTGATGCCCTGGAGACAGGGGGCTTTGTAGCCCTGACCAGGATGGACGTCTTCGGCAGGGGCAAGCAGAAGGGCATCAAGGTCGGAAACGTGGTCTACGATAACCTGCCAAAGTCCATGCTGCTGATTGTTGTGGATGATGGAAATCTGGAGCCTGCGGTGAAGATCATCGAGGAGAGCGCCAGAACTGGGAACATCGGTGATGGAAAGATCTTCGTCACTCCCGTTGAGGAGGCCTACACCATAAGGACTGGGGCCAGGGGGCTTTGATGAAAGAAGTCCTGGCCATCCTTCAGATGAACAAGATGGAGGCAACGAAGGATGCTCTGGAGGTTATAGGCATACCCTCTATAACCGCATATAAAGTGACGGGGCGAGGAAAGCAAAAGGGATTGCAGATACCATCTCCCTCCCAGTTCGACCAGTCAGATAAGAAGAGTATGAAGTACATCCCAAAGAGGATGGTCTCCATCGTGGTGGAGGACGAGTTCGTGCCTGCGGTGGTGGCTGTGATCACCAAGGTGAACAGGACAGGAAACTTCGGTGATGGAAGAATCTTCATCTGTCCTGTGGATGAGGCTGTAAGGATAAGAACCGGGGAGAGAGGAAACGAGGTTATCTCATGAGCGGCGCACAAAGAGGACCCGCAACTGTAGAGGACAGCAAGAAAGTGGTAGAGAGCATGCTCCACGGACTCCCCAAGAAAACTGCCGAAATCCGTAGGAAGCATGTGGTGGTCAAGGATGCCTGCGAGGTGGAGCAGAAGATCGAGGCCAATGAGCGGACCATCCCCGGCGTCCTCACCAACAGGGGATGCGCCTATGCCGGGTCCAAGGGCGTGGTCTTCGGCCCCGTCAAGGACATCCTCCACATCACCCATGGCCCCATAGGCTGTGCTTACTTCACCTGGGGCACACGCCGAAACCTCATGAGCCCGGAGGAGGGCAGGGACTGCTTTGCCGGGTACTGCCTTTCCACGGATGTCAAGGAGACGGATATAGTCTTTGGAGCTGAGAAGAAGCTGGCAGCGGCCATCCGGGAAGCCTATTCCATCTTCAAACCGGAGTGCATATCGGTCTTCTGCACCTGCCCCATTGGCCTCATCGGCGACGATATCGAATCGGTGTGCAAGAAGGCCCAGGATGACCTGAGGATCAAGATCATCCCTGTCCGCTGTGAGGGCTATAGGGGCGTGAGCCAGTCGGCAGGCCACCACATAGCCTCCAATGCCCTCATGGAGCACCTCATAGGCACCGAGGAGCTAGAGAACCCCGGCCCCTTCGACGTCAATGTCTTTGGCGAGTACAACATCGGCGGCGACTACTGGGTGGTAAAGGAGCTCCTGGAGCGGGTAGGATATCGGATAGTGAGCCCCTTCACGGGTGATGCCAGCTTCCACGACATCGCCAAAGCTCATAGGGCCAAGCTGAACATACTTCTCTGCCACAGGTCTATCAATTATACGAATAGAATGATGGAGGAGAAATACGGCGTACCTTGGCTGAAGGTGAACTATCTTGGCATAGAAGACACCATAAAGACCTTGAGGGACATGGCGGCCTTCTTCAACGACCCCGAGCTGACCCGAAGGACGGAGGCAATCATAGCCGAGGAGATGTCCCGGATTCAGCCCATCGTTGAGATGTACAAGCTCAGACTCCAGGGAAAAAGAGTCATGATCCTGGTGGGAGGGTCCCGTGCCCACCACGTTAGGAACATGTTCGAGACCTTAGGGATGGATGTGGTGGTGACCGGGTATGAGTTCGCCCACAGGGACGATTATGAAGGTAGAAAAGCCCTCTCGACCATCGTCCACTCCGGACGGTCAAAGGTGTTGGATGACATCCATTACGAGCGTGAGCCAGGCGTCGTGTCGTCTTATGATAACGAGGATATCAAGAGAAAGAAGGAGAAGATTCCCAGGCTTATGGACTACGAGGGGCTTCTGCCCCACATGAAGCAGGGACAGGTCATGATAGATGACTACACCCACCACGAGTGTGAGCGCCTGGTGAAAGATCTTGGAGTTGATCTCTTCTGCTCGGGGATCAAGGACAAGTACGTCTTCCAGAAGATGC
>DAXJ01000034.1:1116-3411 GCA_002506335.1 Methanosaeta sp. UBA114 | reverse complement strand
GTCTTCCAGAAGATGCACATCCCCTCAAGGCAGATGCACTCATACGACTACAGTGGCCCCTATACTGGCTTTGAGGGTTTCCTGAACTTCGCCCGAGACATAGACATGTCCGTAAACAGCCCCACCTGGAAGTTCATAACCCCTCCCTGGAGGGAAAAGACTCATGCTTGACTATACGCCAAAAGAGATCACTCCTAGAGAGACCCTGGTCATAAACCCGGCCAAGATCTGCCAGCCCATAGGGGCCATCATGGCTTACAAGGGCATACACAACTGCATGCCCATAACCCACGGCTCCCAGGGCTGCTCATCCTACCTGCGCATGGTACTGGCCAGGCACTACCGCGAGCCCACCCTCGCTGCTACATCCTCTTTCACCGAGGACTCTGTGGTCTTCGGTGGCAGAAACAACCTGAAGGAGGCCGTGGACAACGTCATCAACATCTACCACCCTGAAGTGCTGGCCATCAACACCACATGCTCCTCCGAGACCATAGGGGACGATGTCTCGTCCTTCATGGAGGGGATCAAGGAAGAGGAGTTCTTCGACCCGACGGTCAGGGTGGTCATAGCCAGCACCCCAAGCTACGTGGGGTCTCATATCACCGGATACGACAATGCGGTCAAGGCCCTGGCCCAGAGCTTCCCCAGGAAGACCAAGCCTAATGGTAAGCTCAATGTGATACCGGGCTTCGTGGATCCTGGAGACATCAGGGAGATCAAGAGGCTCCTGACGGTGATGGGCATTCCACATATCGTCTTTCCTGACACCACCGACGTCTTTGACGCCCCTCTCACCCCTGAATCAGGTGACATATACCCGCCTGGTGGGACCAAGGTCCAGGACTTGATCGATGCAGGAAACTCCAAGGGGACAGTAGCCCTTGGAAGGACTGCCGGAGCTTCTGGTGCCATGGTGCTCAAAGGCAAGTTTGGCATCCCCTCCATCATCGGTCCCATACCCATAGGCATACGCAACACCGATGATCTGGTGATGAACGTATCCAGCCTCATGGGCGTTCCTATACCTCAGGAGCTGGAGTACGAGCGGGGCAGATTAGTGGATATGATGACTGATGCTCACATTCACTTCCATGCCAAGAGCGCTGCCATCTTCGGGGATCCGGACGTGGTGATAGGCATGCTCAGCCTCCTGGTCGAGATGGGCATGAACCCCGTCTTTGCCCTGACCGGAACCCCTGATAAGAAGTTCGCAGAGGAGGTGCGTAAGGTTGCGCCGGAGTGCGAGGCCATGATTGGAGATACTTTCCACCTCCACCAGAAGATCAAGAACCATCCTGTGGATATGCTGATTGGAAACACCTACGGCAAGCTCATCGCCAAGGCCGAGGATATACCCCTAGTAAGAGTTGGGTTCCCCATCACCGACCGGGCAAACCTTCACTACTTCCCGATAGTAGGCTACGCTGGAGCAGCCCGCCTCGTTGAGATGATAGGCAACACCTTCCTGGAGCGCAGGGATAGGGACTCCGATGATACGAACTTCGAGATGGTCCTTTGAGGTGATATGAGCATCATCCAAATTTTCGACGGCAGGGAGGGTCACATCCAGAGAAAAGAGGGCATCGATGGAGCCTCTGCCCTCTCCTGCAGCAACGAGAGCCTGGCTGGAGCAGTAAGCCAGAGGGCTTGCGTCTACTCCGGGGCAAGGGTCGTCCTCAACCCCCTGACCGATGCTCTCCACCTGGTCCATGGGCCAGTAGGCTGCGCCGCATACACTTGGGATATCAGAGGAGCCAGTAGCTCTGGGCCCGACCTTTACAGGACCAGCTTCTCCACAGACATGAAGGAGCTGGATGTGGTCTTTGGGGGCGAGATGAAGCTATTCCGGGCCTTAAGGGAGCTTGTGGCCCAGTACCATCCCCCTGCGGTCTTCGTCTACTCAACCTGCATCGTTGGAGTCATTGGAGACGATCTCAGAGCAGTCTGCAAGACTGCAACTCAGGAGCTGGGGATTCCCGTGATACCCGTCAGGTCTGAGGGATTCAAGGGCAACAAGAACGAGGGCTACAAGGCCGCCTGCCAAGCCCTCCTGGAGCTCATGGAGGTAGAAGCGCCCTCTGCGCTGGGTTCGGAGCCTGGACCAAGGTCCGTCAACCTCCTGGGCGAGTACAACGTGGCCGGAGACCTCTGGAGGGTCAAGCCCCTCCTGGAAGAAGTGGGGCTGGAGGTGGTGGCGGCCTTCACCGGCGATGGCAGGGTTAAGGATATCCAGAGAGCGCCCAAGGCACGCGTAAACCTGGTTCAGTGCAGCGGCTCCATGACTCACCTGGC
>DAXJ01000034.1:0-791 GCA_002506335.1 Methanosaeta sp. UBA114 | reverse complement strand
GGATATGTCCCAGGCCCTGAGGACCGCAGCCGAGTTCTTTGGCCTTGAGGCTAAAGCCGAAGAGATAATCCTTAGGGAAACTACCAAGGTCAAGCCCGCCATAGAAGGGCACCGTTCCAGGCTTGAGGGCAAGAAGGCTGCTATCTATATGGGAGGAGCAGCCAAGGCTGTGTCCCTGGTTCGGGGCTTTGAGGAGCTGGGCATGGATGTGGTCATCATTGGCACTCAGACCGGAGATAGAGATGATTACAAGAAGATAAGCTGCATAGTCAAGGACGGCACTGTGATCATAGATGATGCCAATCCCCTTGAGCTGAGAGAGCTGCTGATAAAGCAAAAAGCCGATCTCCTGGTGGCGGGAGTGAAGGAGCGTTTCCTATCTTATAAACTGGGAATCGCATTCTGCGACTTCAACCATGACCGGACCACCAGCTTCGAGGGCTTCGACGGCATGGTAACCTTTGCCAGGGAGGTTGATATCAGTATCAACAGCCCCGTCTGGAAGCTTAATGTGGAGAGGCCGAGCCCCACGGCATGGGGCGTCGATGCGAGGCCAAAACAGAACATCAGCTCAGGAGAGGCTGGAGCAAATGTCTGAGAGCTATTCGGTTGTAAACCCGTGCCACATGTGCATGCCCATGGGATCGGTCCTGGCCTTCAGAGGGATAGAGGACTGTATGCCTCTCTTTCATGGGTCCCAGGGGTGCGCTACCTACATGAGGCTCTATTTGGCGCATCATTTCCGGGAGCCCGTGGACATCGCCTCCTCGGCCCTGAGCGAGAAAGGAGCC
>DAXJ01000032.1 GCA_002506335.1 Methanosaeta sp. UBA114 | reverse complement strand
TGACAAACTGCTCGAGCTGGTAGAACGGCCAGCTATTGAGCTTTCTGTTAAACTCCTTGCCTCTTCGCTTCTGAACTCGGATCTTGCTAAGGTCTTCAAGAGCAAATACAGTATATTCCGAGTTAACGATCTGCTTGGATATACAATGGTTAATGTCAGTCGCAAACCGTCTCTCTCGGCCTGAGAGCATCTTAAGCTTTCTTTTTGCCGAGGCAGTGCCTTTGGACTGTAACTCCTTTCGAAGGTGAGCGTTTTTAGCCCTTGCGTTTTTGACTATCTTGGAATTGAAGAACCTGTTGTCTGAACAGACCGCTATATTGACTAGACCCCGATCAATCCCCAGAACCTCGAGATTCGTTGTGCTCTCTAGGTGTGGATGTTCCAGAGACACATGCAGGAAAAATTCTTTGCAGTGCCGACTATAGGATATCGTAGAGGATTTTATCTTCCAGTTAAGATAACCTCTGCAATGGTCCGGTACCAAGAAGGTCGTCTTGACTCTACCTTTCGTGGTGGCTATAGAGGCCGCACCGTGCTCAAGGTTGACTTTTATCACCCGTTGGTTGTACCTGATAGCAGATAGAGTCTTTCTTTCTGGAAGTGTTTCGGCTTTGACGGCCTTCAGAGCCTCGCAGGCACAATCTCTGGCACCCTGCACCAAGGAAGAAGGAAGATCAGTGACGCTTTGACGGGTAAGCTTGTAGGTTGCCTTGTGGTTATCCACTTTGTTCCAGGAATGGTTCTCAAAGCCCCACATAGCTGAGATAGAGAACGCTTGGGAGTAAGCCTTCATGGTGCTTAGGAGAGCCTCTTTATCCTGGTCGGTCAGCCTGAGCTTAAACGTAACCGTCCTAAGCATATTAATATATGTAGGCAGTTATGTGTTAAATAGTTCTCTATGCCAAAAGCGGGGCACGCTCCTCTCCGGTCTAAAGACCGGAGTTTCCGCTGCCCCTGCACCCCACGAGGCGTTATGATCCCAGAGATAGTCACCACTAAGCAGAGTTGGTTCTGACGGTAGCCGCCGTCAGGACGAGAATACCCCGAGAAGGGGATGTGTTGGAGAACTAGTATGATAGAGATAGACCAGAGCATAAATCGTTTACAAAAGAGTACATCTTAATCAATCTTTGAGCCAATTCAAGAGGATAGGGAGCAGGGTGTTTTCTAGTTGATTCTCCTCTGAAATCCCATATCTCCTTAAACCATTGCTCATGCAGTTTCCTGGGGACATAACCGTCAAGATCATAAAGTCTCTCGAAGAGTTGCCCGACATCTTTAAAGTAGATAGCCTGGTAGAATCGAGGCTATGACATTCCACCTCTTCCCTGCCGTGGACCTTCGCGGTGGCAAGTGCGTTCAGCTCGTCGGCGGCGTCCCGGGCACCGAGGTTGTATCCCTGGACGATCCTCTGGCTCAGGCAAGGCACTGGATCGACGAGGGAACCGACGTTCTTCACATAATAGATCTGGACGGTGCCATACAGGGAACGCGAATCAATGCCCCCATAATGAGAGATATAGTCGGGGAGCTAAAGCTCTTCACCCAGGTGGGCGGAGGCATCAGGACCCGATCCGACGTTGAGGAGATCCTGGGCCTGGGCGTGAACAGGGTGATGATAGGCACCGCAGCCCTGAAGGACCCTGAGATGATCAAAGATCTGTCCAAGCAGTACGGCCCTGAAAGGATTGTGGTTGCCCTGGACGTGAAGCGCGGAGCCGTCACCACCGAGGGCTGGCAAAAGACCTTGGACAAGAAAGCCGTGGAACTTGGTCAGATCTTCGAGCGCCTGGGGGCCGGGGCGATTCTCTTCACCAACATCGATATTGAGGGACAGCAGCGTGGGGTTGACCTATCGCCTGCCAAGCATCTCATAGATTCCGTGGGAACACCGGTGATCGTGGCAGGCGGCATCACTACCATCAAGGATATCCTATGCTTGAGAGACATAGGCGCTGGAGGAGCCGTGGTGGGGACTGCCATCTACACCGGAAAGCTGAACTTCAAGGAAGCTCTAAACGCCCTGAAGGGACTATAAATGAGAAAGGGCAGGGTTGAGGCAGAGGTTGAAGGGGTGAAGGCTGTAGTAGGCGTGGACCTGGACGGAACTGGGAATATCGATCTATCCTCAGGGTCGGGCTTTCTGGACCACATGCTCCATGCCTTTTCCAGGACAGGACAGCTGGATCTCGAAGCTAAGGCTCCCAGATCTTACTGGGGAACTATAGCTTTGGGAAAAGCCCTTGGAATGGCCATGGATGACGCCCTGGGGGATCATAGTGGTATTCGAAGATACGGCTTTGCCTCGGTGCCCATGGATGAGGCTTTGGCCCAGGTTTCATTGGACTTCAGCGGCAGGCCTTATCTCATCTTCAAGGGAGAGCTATTGGGGGATCTTATCGGCGATCTGGAGACCCAAAGGATCAAGGCCTTCCTTGAATCCCTCTCAGTTGGTGGACGGCTTACCCTTCACATCAGATTCTATGGCGAAAATGATCATCATATGGTTGAGAGCGTATTCAAAGCTCTGGGATTGGCGATGAGGGAATCTGTATCCAGGGAAGGGGCAGGCATACCCAGCACTAAAGGTGTTATATAAATTGGGCAACTTAAATTATGCCTGGATTTGCTTGACTATCCCCCGTCATCGTTTCTTAAAAACAAAGGGGCTTTAAAAGATAAGAACCAAAATATAAGGGTATTCTATGCATTGATCACCTTTTGATGGACGCGAGCAGATTTACACTCAACAGACCCCTGTGGGTCGTGGCAACGCCATGTGATGCTCCCTTATTAGTTAAAATAAGTGGTCGACCAGGAATCGAAGCCCTATACCTCACAACACGTGGAGCGTGTATCATTATGGACGCTAATATCTCTTAGGCAGAAATCAAAACGCTGCGATGGCGTGCAGCCATCGTCTTACGTTTTCTGGAGGTGCGGTCTCCCTGGGGGTTGGGAGCCATTCGTAGGAAATGTGTTGATGTTAATCCTATAGACCTTTGACTATGGTGTTCCAATCCTTCTGCCAATGCAGCGATTTGTGCGGATGCTCAGCTTGTCGACCTTCTCATGATGGCGGATAGCCAGCTCATGTGCCACGAATCCTCCATCGATCAGCCGAAGATGTTGGCCTTTTTATATGCAGGGCGTCCATCAGGCCGGCAGTATCATTGGCAAACTGGGCTATGGAAAGGTTCCTCCCGCAGGGGCAGTGGTGTTTCCTCTACTTCGATTATCTAAGATTATCACTCGGTAGCGGGATGACAGATCTTCCAGAAGCTGAGAGCTCCAAACATCCCTGGCGGCACCAAACCCGACCATGATATGATAAGCGGCTCACCCTGGCCCAAGGTCATGTAGGCCATATTGATATCGCCTACTTGGATCGTTTGAACTTTATCCGTCGTCTGATCTTTCAAAGTCCCCGTCTCGATGCCACCCCTGAAGATATCCGCAATCGTTTTAGTGACTACATCGCGCTGCGTTTCGAGTTCTTTCGGCCAGTCGACAATCGTGTCCGAGTAGGCGGTTCGTAGTTCATCGGCGGTCTTCGAGCCGATCTCAGTTGCAATCACTTGGCCCTGGCTTAATATATTCCAGATTCCGCCCTGCGCTCCTGTATCTGACTCCACTTGGTAACATCGGCTATAAGCTGCGTGGGCACCAGTACACGGATACCCAGGGAAGATACCAGTTAGAGACAGTAATCCCCGGCTATCTAGACGGGCCGTATCGGGTATGCCCGCACCAAAGTACAGGCTCCTGGAGGTCCGATGCTGACCACCCAGCTCTACTTCCCCAAAGAGGATGGCAACCAGAGAGACTCTCTTTTCAATACGAAGCTTCTGGTATCCTTGAACAGGAAAGGTGGTATCAGCAGAGCTACCTTCAACTTCGCCCTGGATACGAGCCGGTCATTTGGCTGAAGCTTCCACGCGGGCTGCTTTAGATCGCTCAGGCTCGACCAAGTTCACTCGAACTCGATGGTCCCTGGAGGTTTGGGCGTCAAATCATAAACAACTCTGGCCACCTCTGGAATCTCTCCCGTGATCCTGCTCGATATCCCGCGCAGGACCCCCCAGGACAGCTCCTGGACATCTGCGGTCATGGCGTCCCTGGATGTCACAGACCTTACGGCCACCACCCAGCCGTAGCACCTGTTATCCCCCTTGACGCCAGTGGCCATGCCTAGCAGCGCGGCAAAGGCCTGCCAGGGAGTGAACTTATTGACCTCCTCCTCGACTATGGCATTGGCCTTTCTGACGATAGCTAGCTTTTCTTTGGTGACCTCTCCCACGATCCTCACCGAGAGCCCAGGTCCGGGATAAGGCATCCTCTCCGAGATCTCCAGGGGCAGGCTTAAGGCTCTTGCCACCTCCCTTACCTCATCTTTATAGAGGTCCCTTATGGGCTCCACGATCTTCGCAAACTCCATCTGGGTGGGAAGGCCTCCCACATTGTGGTGGGATTTTATGCCGCCATCAGACTCAATCCTGTCTGGGTAGATGGTCCCCTGGATGAGTGTGTCGGCTCCGATCTTTCTGGCCTCGTCCTCAAACACCCGGATGAAGGTCGCACCTACGACCTTCCTCTTCTCTTCAGGATCGGTTACTCCTTTTAATGCCTCCAAAAATCTATCCTCTGCATCGACTCTGACCAGGCCTATGTCCTTGAAGAGTTCCTGGATCCTCTCGGACTCGCCCTGCCTCATGAGCCCCGAATCGACGTAGACAGGGACGAACCTGTCACCCAGGGCCCTGTGGGCCAGCATGGCGCAGACTGAGCTGTCCACACCACCTGAGAGGCCGATGATGGCCTTGCCCGTAACCTCTCTTTGGATCTCCTTTAAGGCGTCTTCTGTGAAACGCTCGACCTTCATGGCTGTGTTGAGGCCGGTTTCATGGATAATAGGCTTGCGGTTTATCCGTTCCCATGGCGAGTCGGACCTCGGAAGGCAGGCTTTGTCAATCTAAACAGAGACTTCAATCATCGTGAGGAAGGCGTTGCAGGTTCAGATAGGGTTTATATGAACCGTAGGTGAAAAATAAGCATTTAAATTATCAGGGGCTAGAATATCTTGGCGGGACAGGAGAGTGGGATCCGACCGTCAGACCTCCTAACAGGGAGGGCATCCTCCATGCCCTCCCGTTACGATTCTTAAAATAGCATCGTAGCTACTTACATCGGCCTCCGTAGGGATCCAGCCGCTGCTCCTCTCCGGCCATCATGCCCCTATGAATCCCCGCCTTCATCCTCCTCGGTGTCATCGGCAGCCACGCTATCCACTGAATCATCCTCTACAGTCGCATTTTCATCGTCATCTTCATCCACTACGCCATCAGAATCGACTCCCAGGCCCCTGCCTAGGTCAAAGCAGCATTCCAATCAGCCTTTGTACCATGCCGTATGCTTCAGGGAGAGTGTATCCATGAGACCGCTGGATATGTTGAAGCTGCCAGAGAAGAGGTGGGGTACATTTTGATACTTCCAACAAGCTTCATATAGAGCCGTGTTCGAGAGGCTGGATTTCGACCTGAGGTAGGGGTCTATGCATGACTTGGAACTCTTCATAAGGAGATCGGCGCTCAGGTTCAGTGCCCTGGCGTAAAGGTATCTCTCGCAAGGAGGGCTTCATGAGCTCTGCTCTACGCCGAGGCTGGGGGCAAACCACTGGTTGTCGTACTTGAAAGGGTTTCGCGATAGGTTCTACCTTGATGGAAGGTTTGACCGTCTGGATACATATGGAAGCCCAACCTTGAATGATGCGCGCTTTATCTTTTCTTTAGATCCGTAGGTTTCAGACACATGGATTTCCTGTCCCAGGGAGGACCCCTGGAGGGGCTTTATGCCAGTGGAGGTCTATGCGCCCGCTCTGGTTAAAGCCCGAATCACCGTAGTAGACCGTAGAGCTGTTGGTGACCACATAGCCATCTAAGTCGGTGTTCATGGACCTGTGGGTGGATGTGTATTTTATCTGGCCATAGGCGCCGGGCTTAAGCTTGGGGAATGTCCAGGCGTTATCGGTGCCCGGGTCGGGATTCAGGCTAGCCTCTATGAAGGTCATCCTTTGGTCGTAGTTCTCCATAACTCTCACATCCAGGGGCTCGTCACCACTGTTTCTATAGGTCAAAGTGTAGGTTACCATCGCTCCCTGGCTGGCGGTTTTGGGGCCAGTCTTGATGGCTTTCTTCTCCAAGGGCTCGAAGCTCGTGGATATGTATCTTATCCTAATGTAACCGAGGTAAGCCCCGTTCTCCTCGGTGCCTTTGTATATCCTGACGTATATCTTGATGATCTTTTTGCCGGCCAGGCCCTCATTCCCATCCTCAAGGGTCTTTGATAAGAATATGTTATCGCAATGGCCTTCACGATTAATAATGCGCTTAACTTAAGAAAATATTTTCTATAGATGGCCGGAATCAGGTCCTACTTAAGACCTACATAAGATCTACATCACCTCTACATGGAAAATACGGTTTTAAGCTCCTGACGCAATGCATTCCCCAGCGGATAGACGAGTGGGAATCACGCCCTGGATCGGGAGGGACTCCTCCCCTTCCGATCTGCGTCTGAGCCAGATGCTTTTGCTATCTTATCTGCTGAAGGCATCGTCTGGATGGTCAGGTTATCAATGCCTAACGCTCATTTTATGCATCTTTAGTCGGCCGTTGGACGACCAAAAAAGTGATCTTCCACCCCAACTAGAGGTCTGCTACCTCTTTTTGGTGATGATGGACACTATATCCTCATCCGCGAGGGAGTGAGCCAAGCCCACAGATTGACCCGGGAACTTAGCGCTCTTGCCCCAGACCAGGGCGTACCTAAAGAGCTCCACGAAGTCCCTGTGCAGGTGCTCGCAGACCTCCTTGATGGTGGAACCGTCCAGGAGGACTAGGGGCTCATTCATATCCGCCTTCTCTCCCTTGGGCTTGAGATAAACCCTGATGAAGCCAAGAGTGCTGTGAATGAGCTCTTTGAGATCCTCCAAGCCCTGTTTGGTGGTCACGGAGGTCTTAATAAAATCTCTGCCACCAAGGGTCTCTCTGATATTCTCCTCGACCCCGGTGTACTGCAGATCGAACTTATTTATGGCCACTACGCTTGGTATGTAGACCCTGTTTCCGGCCAGGAAGTCCACCAGGTCGTCGTGATCTATGTTCTCCCTGACCGTGATGCTGGCGTTGACTATTCCGTAGACCCTGATGATCTCGGCGATCTCCTTCTCCGTCATCTTGGTGAGCTGCACGGTGCTGCGGATTATTATGCCCCCCTTGGTCTCCTGGGTAATGGACAGGTTGGGAGGCTGCTTATCGAGCCTGATGCCGGCATCGTAAAGCTCTTTGATCAGGATGTCGAGCCTGTAGTTGAAGACATCACCCAAGAGGAGGATCATATCCGCAGCCCTGGCAGCGGTGATGACCTCTCTGCCACGACCTTTGCCTTTTGCCGCTCCCTTGATGATGCCGGGCATGTCCAGGATCTGAATCTTGGCCCCCTTGTACTCCATGACCCCCGGGATTACCTCTAGGGTTGTGAATTGATATGCAGCCACCTCAGAATTGGCGCCTGTGAGGTAGTTCAAGAGGCTTGACTTGCCCACCGAGGGGAAGCCGACCAGGGCGATGGTGGCGTCCCCCGACTTCTTGATGTAGTACCTTCTCCCCTGGCCGCCGCCCTTAATCTTTTGCAGCTCCAGCTGGGCTTTCAGCTTGGCTATCTTCGCTTTGAGCTTTCCTATGTGGTGCTCAGTAGCCTTGTTCTTCTGGGTGTTGAATATCTCGTCTTCGAGCTCTTTTATCTGCTCCTCAACTGTTGCCATTTATCATCCTGCCTTAGGGCATTGCGAAATACCTTTGTACTCTGCCGAGGGCCCTCTTTTAGGACTTCCGTCTTTATAAAGTATCCCACCACGCGGCGCCGTTGATGCCTGGCCGCCTTCCCTGAGATGCTTCAAAACACGTTTCTTCAAGTTCCGCGCTCCAGGCAAGCCACCAATCAGGCCAAGATAAAAATTGGCTCCTTGCTGTTTCGCATGGGGGTAGATTAAATTGGAGTTTACTGAGTCTAAGATAAATAGTAATAATGGAATTTCCGTCTGGTCTAAATCATCTAGCGTTATCTCTTACCGTTTGAATGAGGCTATTTAAATCTTCCAAAATTGCATTATTGATTTTAGCATTTACATAATTCAATAATCTGCCAAGGGGCGCCTATGAATGATCCTTGAACAGTTTTCTGTGTTCCCTTATGGGCCATCTGATACGACAAGTCTTACACCAGATGACTATCTCTCCTTCAAATAGCCAAATCATCCAGATCAGGATAACTACTCTTCACAATCTGCAATCTTGGCATCAAGGATTTCACGAAAACCACCACCACAAACTCCTGTAATAACCACAGGGGTTCTATTAACCCATCTTCATTCAACTCTGACTTTAAAGTAGCTGGGATCGACAAATAGCTATTTTATTTTCTTTTCAATGGGCTTACAACGGGACTACTTGACCTTAGCACTTGATTAACTAGAAGTTCTTGATACCCTTGAAGTTGATAGCTGATCAAGCCTAAGACGATAATTTACATCCTGGGTTTTTCTCGTCGATGCTCCTTGGATATAGGATTAAGCAATCACATGTATCCGTGCTTTCTCAACTCTGGGATATCTATCAAATGCTTTGGTCTAGATGGATATTTCCCATAACTAAGGATTATCTAAGGTTATTTCACCTCATCATGTCTTTAATCTTCTCTTTTTATATCTATTCTGATGAGCATTTCTGTCGATTTTTCTTTGATAAGGTTCAGCGCCGGA
>DAXJ01000031.1:11397-11720 GCA_002506335.1 Methanosaeta sp. UBA114 | reverse complement strand
GTACCTTCGACTTTAAAGGAGGCTGCGTGAAGAATAACCAACCCGACGACGTGTACCACGTGTACCACAAACCTGAGATACACACGCCGTCATGATACTTATTCTCTTTTTGCGGTTTCCTCTGAGGTGTTGTCGGCAGCAAAATCCAAATAACAAAACGGCAGCCTGTAATTGTAGGGGATTGTGCTCGTGCCGAACTATCTACCCGTAATTGCGGCGTTTCTGTTGCTATTTTGCGGTACGCACGCGATGGCCTTTGAGGGATCCGAAGGAAAAGCCCTTGGAGCGGACGGGTCCGAGAACGCCGCGACCTTATATATAAA
>DAXJ01000031.1:0-11061 GCA_002506335.1 Methanosaeta sp. UBA114 | reverse complement strand
TAATTAGGCTAAATCATAGATGGACATGCCTTTGATTATTTAACTGTCGAAAAAGTAGGTTTTTAGGGGCAATCTAGCAGATGCAGGAATATCTAGACACCTCCACCGAGGAAGATGGGATTAAAATTTCAAGAAGATAAGCAAGGGGTCGTGGTCCTGCTTTGCCTCCACTGCACCCATTGATTTCAACGCTTCCAACGCTGTGGACGCTTCCTCGGCCGCATGTATTCTCAAAAAGATCCAATCCCCAGTCAGGCGGTTGCCATCCTGAATAGGCCATGGAAGCTCGTAGATTTAACCGGAACGATAGGGTTGAGATTTGACCTCACCAATGATGCAGGTCTTAAAATACAGCTAATACAGTTAGCACATAGATACTGTAGAAAACTCTAAAAAAGAGCTAATCCTGCCCTCAGGCAGGCGAAGACCCTGTGCTCTCGGCCTCAGGCTTGGGCTCAGATGCGGTCTGGGCAGCGCCTGCCCCTGCCTCCCCAGCCTGCTCCTTTGCGGGCGGAGAGATGAGCTCAGCAGAGACCTTGGCACCGGTGTGCTTCTCAACGTAATCGACTTCGTTCAAGCCGAGATGCTGAATGATCATATCGGCCAGGCCGCGCCTGATCATGAACCACTCCTTGTAGTAGTTTAGCTCCCAAGGCACGTAGATAGTGGCCACGTCGCCATCGAGCTTGGCCTCCAGATCGGCACGGGAAAAGGTCTTTATCATGGCCTTGAGTTTCTCCAGCCTGTCCTGGACTTCATCCACGATCTTGTAATCGTAGACGATAGTCTTTCCGGCCAGGAGGTGATTGAAGTCCACCACGACCTTCCTGCCTATGATCCTGGTGACGACTCCGGTCTTGCCTTCGGCTGAGACCCTCATCCCGGGCGTGGGCTTCTGCTCAGTCTTGAACCTGGTGGCGGGGACGGTCTCGACCTTCTTGGGGTCGTGCTCTCCAAAGGCCTTCTCCGGGGGAACCTCGATCCTTCCCGTGACTCCGGTCTCTTTTCCTACCAATTCGTCGTCAAGGCCGGGAACTACTTGGCCTGCCCCAATGATTACCAGATGAGGGCCGTACTGGGCATCTTCCTCGAAGATGCCGCTGGCCGTCGCCACATCCTTATCTGTGGTGGCGATCACCTTTCCATCAACGCTCTCAGTGTAATCCATTCTGACGAAATCGCCTTTCTTAACTGTCATCAAATTCCATCCTAGCAGGCCCAAGAAGTGCCCCGCTTAATAAAAGCTTTCTGTTATATCCGGGTTTTCAGCTATGTAAAGCTGAGTTAATCGGCTCTGCCTAAATCCGATGATAAGCCCAGTACATGTCAGGTGTTTATCGGGAAGCTATCCGCAGTTATCATGTAGCTATCAGCATCTACTGAATAGCTGTTGTATAGCTGTCGGGCAGCTAACCACCGGTAAAAGGCCGTGCCTACATCAGATAGTCAGCAATGTTCTCCGAAAGAAGCTGCTCGCAGTAAGTGCAGCGCAGTATCACCGGATTCTTGACCTTGACCAGCAGCTTGGGCTCTATGGGCTCGGAGGTATTGGAGATGCAGCTTGGATTCTGGCACCTCACCACCCCCACGATCTGATCCGGTAGATCCACCTGGTGCTTCTCAATCACCTTATAATCGCGGATGATGTTGATGCTGGCATCGGGGGCTATGAGGGCAATTCGTCCGACCTCTTCCTCTTTCAGCTCTCGGTTCTCCACCTTGACTATGTCCTTCTTGCCTAGCTTATCGCTCCCCACGTTCATGACGACGCTGACCGTGGCGCCGGCTTTGCTGGTTACGCCTAGGATCTTCAGGACATTGAGGGCTTGGCCTGCAGCTATGTGATCTATGACCGTGCCGTTGCATATGGGCTTAACTCGAAGCTCTACCTCAGTCATCCTTGCCACCATCATCTAATCTCAGTTATCCAAACTTAAATTATCCTCATCAACTTACATCAACTATCCCTTACATCACAGACTCAGCCATCAGCATTGCCTATCAGCATCTTCAAAAGGGCCATCCTCACCGGAACTCCATAGAAGGACTGCTGGAAGTATCTGGCGTAAGGCGTAGAGTCCACGGATGATGCAATCTCATCCACCCGCGGCAGAGGATGCATGATGATGAGGTTATCCTTAACCCGTTGCAGGAACTCCGGGGTGATCCTGTAACTTCTGGCCACCTTCTGATACTCCACGGGATCAGGGAACCTCTCCCTCTGGATCCTGGTCATATATAGAACATCTATGTCCCTTACCACCTGGGAGAGATCGCAGACCTCGCGAACCGAGGTTCCTTTGGTCAAGAGGTCGGCCTTGATCTGGGGAGGCATTCTAAGGATCGGGGGCGATACCAGTGTGATTTCGGCCCTGTAGAGGGAGAGAGCGTAAGCCAGGGAGTGGACCGTCCTCCCGTATTTAAGATCGCCGACCAGGGCCACCTTAAGATCTTTGAAATCGGGGATGCGGCTCTCTTTCTTTATGGTGTACAGATCCAGGAGGGTCTGGGTCGGATGGTGACCTGCGCCGTCCCCAGCGTTGAGGACGGGCACTGGAGAGAACTCCGAGGCCAGGCGGGCTGAGCCTTCCTTGGGATGGCGTATCACTATGGCATCGGCGTAGCCACCTATCACTCTGACCGTGTCCGCGAGGGACTCGCCTTTGGCTATGGAGCTTCCCTCTGCTGGGCCCAGGTTTATGACACCCCCTCCTAGGCGCTTCATGGCGGTCTCAAAGGACATTCTGGTTCTGGTAGAAGGCTCGAAGAAGAGGAGGGCAAGGACTTTGCCTGAAAGCATATCGCTCTTCTTGCCTCGGGCATAGGGCTCTAGGGTCGATGCCAGATCCAGGACCGAATCTATCTCATCCCTGGAAAACTCCCTCATAGAGAGCACGTGCCTCTTCCTGAACATGGTGATTACTCCATCGGGAGAAGATATAATGCTTATGAGCTGAGAATACTTATGATCTAAGCTTTTCTTCGAAGTCTGAAAAGAGAGCCAAGAGGGAACATAAGGTTCCCACTTTTGACTGGAAATGGAGGCTTAAGTATATTGAAGGTCGATGTGCCTCTGTTGACCTCCGGACTGTGACCTTAAAATATGAGGTAATTAACGCATCTCTTAGACAAATGTATTCTTGGAACCCTTGCTTTGGTGGAGAATAGAAGTGCTGCCAAAGACCTCGCCAACATCGGCAAAACTATTGTTATGACGCCTCTCAAACGTATACGAACCTTTTTACGTACAGCCATTTAAACCGTTGATTATGTTCAAGCTCGGCGAGTACGATGAGGAAGATTCAAAGGCCATAGTCCAACATCTAAAGGATGCCGGCTTTAAAGTAGACGCTAGGTCCTATTTAACAGTCCTGACCAATTCCCAGGCCTTCTTGGAAGGAAGACAAAGCGAGCTGAAAGGCCTGGTCAAGGACATGGATGTGTATGAGCACTACATGGATGTCCTTAGATCGACCGTATCCCCAGGCATAACCCATGAGGAGTTCAAAGACCGCCTCTTTATAGCCCTTGATCCTTCGTGGAAAGATGTTAAGGCGATGATGGAGAAGTACTCCGATAGCTCCATGGAGCCCTCTGAAGAGGATGCTGAAAAGATCTTCGATGCTTACAATAAGCTGGTGGAGATGACGGATGTCTCCGACTTCATCGAAGATGTAATAATACTCAATGATATCGACATCGATCAGCCGGCAAAAGAAAAGCTCAAAAATCCTATCCTTCGCATAGAGGTCGATCCCGAAGGTTACGATTCTGACCAGAAGCTTCTGAAGGAATGGACTCACGTAGGCTTGAATAAAGTATACGAGGTCTACATAGATGAGTTCTCTACGCGTATATTCCGCGATATCGATGAGGAATTCCAGGAGAACTATCCCGATGAGTACATGCAGATCCTGGGCATGGGGCTTTTAATAGAGGACCTGGTGGAAGAGCCGTCTGTGGGAAAAGTAGACCTGGAATCGTTTGCCAAGCGGTGCACCCTTGATATTGGTGAGGATGAAGAAGCATCTATCATCATCGATGGCAGCATGGTGGCAGCGGATATAGCCAAGGTGCTGGAGAAAAACGACGTGGTAAAGGTCAAGGGGGATGTCATAAAATGGAGAGCTGTAGATGGTGGGAAGGGGCAGAAGAATTGATGAATAGATAATCCTCATTTTTTATCTCTAATTTCTATCTCTATTGCAGGGGTCTAAAATAGAGGGGTTACAGTTATATCTTAGATTAATTTACCTAACCGCATGGGTAACGTGAAGAACCCTATATTCTTCAAAGCTTAATCCACATCCCAAGATAAATACTTTTTACCCGCAACCTATTCCCCATTGGTATCAATAAGAATGGAAACACCTAAACGCTAAAGGATTTACCTTTGGGTGGTGACCCAGCAACGCAAAACCTTCTTTTGAGTTCTTTATTTATTCTTGCCATACCGTTAGTTGTTCTAATTCTCCTCCAGTGATTTTTCGGAAAAGCCCTTTAGCCCCATAAGTCATACCTAGATCGCTCAATGGCATCAAGAGCTTTAGATAATCGCCTCTTATCTAATCCATCAGATAGGATTTGAACAGCTTGTTCATTTCCCAAAGCATATTTAACTTTTTCAGCCATCTCTTCTTTATGATTGTTAGGTATATTTTTTAATACAGCACGGATGAAATGAACATGGCACATCTGCCAAGGGGCGCCTATGAATGATCCTTGAACAGCTTTCTGTGTTCCCTTATGGGCCATCTGATACAACAAGTCCTACACCAGATGACTATCTCTCCTTCAAATAGCCAAATCATCCAGATCAGGATAACTACTCTCCACAATCTGCAATCTCAGCATCAAAGATTTCACGAAAACCACCCGCAAACTCCTGTAATAACCACAGGGGTTCTATTAACCCATCTTTATTCAACTCTGACTTTAAAGTAGCTGGGATCGACAAATAGCTATTTTATTTTCTTTTTAATGGGCTTACAAAGGGACTACTTGACCTTAGCACTTGATTAACTAGAAGTTCTTGATACCTCTGAAGTTGATAGCTGATCAAGCCTAAGACGATAATTTACATCCTGGATTTTTCTCGTCGATGCTCCTTGGATATAGGATTAAGCAATCACATGTATCCGTGCTTTCTCAACTCTGGGATATCTATCAAATGCTTTGGTCTAGATGGATACTCCCCCTAACTAAGGATTATCTAAGGTTATTTTACCTCATCGTGTCTTTAATCTTCTCTTCTTATATCCACTTTGATGAGACTTTCTGCCAATTTTTCTTTGATAAGGTTCAGCGCCGGATTGCTGCTAGGCCTCTAATTGCATTACCTGATTCAGGAGTAGGGATAATAGTGCTTTTAGATCAGTCTCTTGGTTAATAATATAATCTTGTAGTACTTCTTTTGGTATCAAGGCTCCGTATCACGTTCCTTGTTTATCAAGACTTGGTTCGATACAGTGCTATTTATCAATTTACAGAGCTATCGGCAAACTACCTTTCTTTAGCCCTTTTTTGATCCATATGATCCATATCCTCCAAAATAGATTGTGGGATTATCGGAAAGTAAATAACTGAAAAGATCTCAGATAGGCCCGGGGTTGAAAGGGATGGATGAGGTTCAAATCCAAATATTGAAGACACTAAATGCGATTTTGGGATTGGAAGCCCTTGCCTCCAAGGAGGAGCTGAGACAGAGGCAGGATCTTAAGAGATTGGTATTAAAGACCATGGAAGAGAACGAGATTGTGATCGCTAAGGCAACGCGACATGACCACTAACCCCGCCTCGATTAATCTCATCTGGAACAAAAACCACCTCGAATATACCCATTTGTGTCTTAGTATCTTTGCGATTTTCCATCTCTGCATGAATACCCGTTAATACACCGAAGACCTTCAAATAAATCCAAGCATATCGATTCATTCAACATAAGTAATCTATATAAACCTAGTTCTATAATAGCTAAAGTGCCTTAAGGATTGCATGCTTAGGCCAAAACTAACTCAATTGTTTAGAGAAAAGATGGTCAAAGGCCCAAATCTTACAGCATCAGATGAAATGTAGGAGTCACGACTGAGATAACTGGCGGTGGAAATAATGAAGCCCATGTGAAGCAGAGAAGTGGTATCACTAAAATCTAGCCAAACCTTAAGGAGGCTTATATGAGAAAAGCATTATCATGGCTAAAGCTGCAGAGGCTTATCCCCATATCATTTATCTCCTTCAGCTCAATCGATTAAATTTTCCAAAGAATCCTGTGATGTCGAAGTAGATTGTCTTCCTCATCCCATCCGAGAGCTGTATATCCATTTTATCATAAGCCCTGCCATTAGCAGCGACTGTTGACTGGGAGTTCAAGTTCCAATCAACCTTAGGCCTGCCGTACCTGCTCTGGAGGTAATAGTACTCCGAAGCAATGCCGTCATCCTCTCCCTTAGCGTGGAGGATCTTTATGGAATTCTCCGTCGATTCGCCACTGTTATCGATGAAGGTTATGTAGCCATTATAGATCAAGCTTTCAATCCCAGAAGTATCAATGCTATTAGTATTGTTATCCCCAGAAGTCTCAATTTTTGCTTGAACGACTACGTAAGGGCTTCCCCGGTAGAGTGTGCCATATTGGATCGTCGGACTGGCGCTGCACCATCCTCTATGCCATCCCTTGAATTCCCCAGCTGTCCCTCCAAGGGTTATTCCATCGATGCTTTCATCATCCGATAGTATAATCTTCACCTGAATGGTATCTAGCAGCCTCTCCGTACCTGCCGACCAGGGGAAGAAAGAGGCCACAACAACATCATAGGCCAAACCTTCCTTGGCCAGATACGTGGGATAAGATGCCACAAACACCTTAGAGCCATTCTGGTCCTGGCGCCATGCCCTCTCTCCAACCCCTAGGATCGCCATCTTGCCATCTATGGTCCTGGTGTAAAGGTCGGCCTTGGTGACATTGAACCTGCCCAGGAGATCGCGGACATTGCTGTCTGCCGAGGATAGGCTTGCTCCTGAGGTCTCGGAGCCCATGATGGCAGCAGAGTAGTTGCCGCAGTTTACATTTATGAGAAATGCCGAGTCGCCACTTGAAACACTCGCTCTGCAAGGGCTTTGGATGCCCATGTCAAAGGTCACATTAAAGCTGCCCGCGTTCACCGATGTCCCCTCTGCGGAGGCGACCAAAGCCAGCAGCAGCACAAGGATCAATCTTTTTCTCATACCAGGTCTCCTGAAGGTGCTCGGGATGGCTGGCAAAATGTATGCCGCATTAGCTTAGAAATATTTTGCGGCCGGGAAGTGTATTTAAGAAGCTCTCTGACATAATCTACCCTAAGACGGCATATATCTTATCTACCGCCTATTTATCCTCATTTAGGACCCGTCTAGGATGATACTTACCTGCCTCGATGGCAGCTACCAGCTCATTCTCATCTCCGATGGAACTATCTTCGAAGTCTGTGGCGTACTTCCCAACGCTCTTCAGCGTAATACTATTTACGATAAACTCGATAGCTTTGGGGCCGATAGGATTCAATTTGATTGGGAAGACCCTTAAATACGGCATGCTGAACCTGGCGATTATTTCAAATACCACGTAGAACTTTTGAGAAATGTTGAGGCTCGAAATTAGGATATATGGACTCTATATTATACAAATTTTACCATGCACGTTCAGCTCTTTTTAAATGGATATTTCCTACAACGCTCAAGATTGATGGGGAATATATTTTCAACCAATTGTCGGGAAACCCTTCTATTAATAGCGGTTTTAGGCATTTCATAGCTTCGTGAAGCAAAACGGCATTGCCATGCTCGTAATGCTTATGATCATAGTTGGACGTTTAGCCTTTACATTTCGACATTGACCCTCATGGGATTTTATTAAACCTCGCGCTTGGTCAAGCCTTCCCATATATTTTGATGTCTTTATAGCTTCATTTTGAGATTTACCCCAATATGCTGTAGAAGGGTAAACGTTACGTCCTGTTCCACGCTGCTTTATCCCAGGGCACTTAACGCCTTGATTTATTTGCTCTTCTGACAAATTTTTTATCCAAGGCTCCATATCCGCTATGTGGAGGATAGGAGTTAATTAAGCTTTGGCTTAAATAAGAGTCTATTGTGCAAATAGCCTATTAAAAAACCTGGCCTATTCCCTCTATTAGCAGAGTTGAAGGCCCTTACTCCTTCTCCGGTCCACCTTACCAAAGGCTTATGCCAGCATCCCTTAGAAATCGTGGCGCGCGGCTAAATATATCACTATATGCTTTTCTACCATAAACCGCTTGGTATATAGAAAAATGGGATTAAGTATTAATCATCCCAGCCCAACGCTGATCTAAGGCAGCGTGGCTCATGGTGCAGGATCCGCCCATTCTCTTGGATGGAGGACGAAGAGGCTCAGCGGACGATCCTGGGAGGCCCTGGAGCAGCCTTAGGGAAAACCTGGCTTTTACGTCAGGCATCGAGCAGGACGTTAGGAGGCGATAGTTGGTTGATGATAACTTCGAGCTGCCAGCCCTCTAGGGCTGATGGAGGCCTTCTGGGCCTTATCGAGTACTATGATGCAGTGCTTAGAAAGGACAGCATGTCTAACATGGAGGCCGATTTCAGGGCCAGCAAGCTCGGCCTGGTGGTCGATCTAGTGAGGATGATCGATATCTCCGAGAGCCTTAAAGCCGAGCTTACCTCCGCCATCGTTGATGCCTGGATGCTTCAGGTTCCTGAGGTGACCCAGGAGCAGAGAGCCGGAGAGAGGGAAAATCTTCTTAAAGGAATTGAAGGCATCAAAAACGAGGCCGCCTGGCCTGCAAATCACATGGAGATATCCCACCAGAAGAAGCTGGATCTGGCGCTCAGGTTCACCATGATGCTGGAGCCTTCGGATTTCAAGCCTGAGGCTATGGCCAGGATCAATGGCCTAATACGAAAAGCAGTGATTTATCTGGGAAAACCTAATGCGTACAACGCCATGGCCGTTTACACTTAGAGCTGTAACCCATAACTGCGATCCCCCATAACATTTATACCAAAATATATAGCCATAGGTAATGCCAGATTCCGCCAGACTCAGTACTCGGGTAACGGTATGCCCAAGCTTCGTAAGAGGATCAGCAAATGGAGCTACGGCAGGCAACGGCAGTGTATCGCCCAGAAAAGAGCTGAGATGGGCTATCACACAACGCCCTTAAACGAAAAATATACCCCTAAGGCCTGCCATGCCTGTGGTTCCAGGCTTATCGAAAGGCGATGGCTCGAAAGTCTATCCTCTATCAAGTGCCATAGCCGTGGTTTGAAGGACGATGCCGACCTCAACGCTGCATACAACATAGCTCTCCGATGCCAAGATTATCGGCTGAAAGTGCAGATGATCCCGGTGGAGAACTAGGCGAGTGCATAAGATAGATGCCCCCGACTTCAGTCGGGGGAGTGGTCACATCCAGGCGATATTCCCACCTTTCATTGTAAACGCCACCGCCGTCTATGGCTGTATTCGAGCGTATGGTCCCTCCTCCCGTTAAGAACCTACCCTAACGATTGCATACTCCGCCGCCGTAGGTGGCGTCGTTGCTTGAGATCTCTCCACTTTTCATGATTCAATTGCCAGTATTATTCCGTTGATTAAAAACAGGTGTATGTACATGGAACGTTCGGTACAGGAACTGTATCACAGGCGCTCATAACTCTTGGAACTCATAGCCCAGGTTGCGGTATGAATTCAAGGAGATAGACGAGCAGCTCAAAGGGCAAGAGCCCAAGTAGAGAGCTTATGGAATCGATCGAGCTAGTTGAGCCTCAGAGTTGCTAATGATTGCCCATTTTGCAGCCAATATTTGGCTATAGGCTTTTTGTAACAGGTGAGTGGACAGGTCAGACAGTATAGGTTTTACGTCAATAACCATCCCTCGCTGCACTTTAATCTTTTATAAACCCACATTACAGATTGGCTCCATCAGTCCTAAGGCCGCTTGATTAGCTTTTCGTTCCAAGCACCATCGTTCTATGCGGTGAAAATCACTTTATCCCGTAAAACCCAGCCTGCATCCGTGAGTACCACAAAAGTTCAGCCGTTCTAAACCCTGTCTTCTTGAGCAGAGATAGGTGTTCTTCCACAGTTATGGGGAAGAAGATCGTATCAAAGCGCTTGAGGTGGCTCTCAACAGTCTCGATGTTCCTGCAGCTTTTTATCTGGTGGTCCTTCCAGCTGCGTTTGCCTATCTTTATCCCCGCCTCGGTCGCAGGTCTAGTATTCTCAAATGTCACATAGATGCCGCCCGGCTTCAAGAGGTCGTAGCAGACTTTAGTGGCCTTGACCCTCTTATCTCTCTGAAGGTAATGATGAGATTGAATGGCCGTGACCACGTCCACGCTGCCTATCTTCTCGGCAGAGAAGTCTTGGGTAACGGTCGCCAGAAAAGTTACCCTACTCTCAGGCGCTCCAGACAGCTTCTTCTTTGCCTCCTTGAGCATCTCCGAAGAGGGATCGGCCAGAATGAAGATGGTTTCTGGGAAAGATTTCAGGGCCCGCTCTACCATGGTGCCTGTTCCACAGCCCGTATCCAGCCATATCCGGGGGCTTGGCACCACGGATTTGATTAAGGTGAGGGTCTCTAAATGGAAGGAGTCATAATAAGGGATAATGGCGCGGATCTCGCCGTCGTAACCAGGGGAGTTCGTAGGTTATCATCTCCGAACGTTTCAGCAAACTTAAGGGTTTCACCCAGAGTCCCGGATTATAACAGTTCTAAGGAATAAGCTTATCGAGACGGGCGGCTTTGAACCTACGGGTCCCCTATCCTTGGCGAATTCTTAAAAGTGGATATTTTCAATCAGAGTATTGTGGAATCCAAGGATTAAACAAAAGAGCACTCCTATAAGCTAGCTTCTCCCTTTTTATATCGTAAGCATTAAGTATCACAAATAATATGTATCACTATGAATTCCTTTTGGGTAGTGCGAGGGTTAAATAATAAGCAAGAAAAGTCCAGGCTACTCCAGATATCAGATTTGATTGCGTTCTGTACTGAACTCCTGATAGCAGACAGATAGTTGAGC
>DAXJ01000120.1 GCA_002506335.1 Methanosaeta sp. UBA114 | reverse complement strand
CTGCGGGAGCACCTCGTGGATGGATCCTACGAGCCCGGGGAAGAGATAGGAATCAAGATCGACCAGACCCTTACCCAGGACGCCACAGGCACCATGGCCTACCTCCAGTTCGAGTCCATGGGCCTGAAAAACGTTGTCACTGACCTATCCGTCAGCTACGTCGACCACAATACCATCCAGGTGGGGTTCGAGAACGCCGATGATCACGCCTACCTCCAGTCGGTAGCCGCCAAGTACGGGCTATATTTTTCCCGGCCTGGCAATGGCATATGCCACCAGGTCCACCTGGAGAGGTTCGCGAAGCCTGGAAAGACCCTCCTCGGGTCCGACAGCCACACACCCACCGCTGGAGGCCTGGGCATGGTCGCCATGGGCGCTGGAGGCCTAGATGTAGCGGTGGCCATGGGCGGCGGCGCGTATTATTTGACCACACCCAAGGTTATCAACGTTCGATTGATTGGAGAGCTCCAGCCCTGGGTAACGGCCAAAGATGTGGTCCTGAAAGTCCTGGAGCATCTAACGACTAAGGGCAACGTCGGGTACGTCTGCGAGTACACCGGACCGGGAGTCACGAAGCTGACCGTCCCAGAGAGGGCCACCATCACAAATATGGGCGCAGAGACCGGCGTGACGACGTCCATCTTCCCGTCCGACAGCCAGACCAATAAATTCCTGGAGGCCCAGGGCCGCAGCGACCAGTGGGCTCCCATGGAGGCCGATCACGACGCAGTCTACCATAAAACTCTGGAAATCGACCTGTCCAATCTCGAGCCCCTGGCCTCGGCCCCCCACAGCCCTGGTAACATAAAGAAGGTAAGCGACCTGGACATGCCCGTGGACCAGATCATGATAGGCTCCTGCACCAACTCATCCTTCGTGGACCTCATGACCGTAGCCGCGGTGTTGCGCGGAAAGAACCTACCCGAAGGCGTGAGCTTGGGCATCGCGCCAGGATCGAGGCAGGTCTTGAACACCATAGCCAAGAATGGGGCCCTGGCAGACATGATCACCTTCGGCGCCAGAATTCTAGAATCAGCCTGCGGCTTCTGTATCGGAAACAGCATGTCTCCCGTGACCGACTCAGCCTCGGTGAGAACCAGCAACAGGAACTTCAAAGGCCGCTCTGGAACCCCCAGCGCCAACGTCTACCTCACCAGTCCGGCTGTCGCCGCGGCAGCGGCCATCACCGGAAGGCTCGGGGACCCGAGGAAGCTGGACCTGGTGTTCCCCAAGATCGACATGCCCGACGAGTTCGAGGTGGACGATAGCATGATAGTTCCACCTAAGCCCGTGGAGGAAAGGTCCAAAACGGCCATAAAGCGCGGCCCTAACATAGGAGAGCCACCTGTAGGCCAACCCATGCCCGAAGACGTGCGCGGGGCTGTGACACTTAAGGTCGAAGACTACGTGACCACCGACCACATCATGCCCGCCGGCTCCCGCCTCAAGTACAGGTCCAACGTTCCCAGGTACTCCGAGTTCGTCTTCGAGCCCTTGGACAAGGATTTCGCTAAGAGGGCATCTGAGCTCAGGAACAAAGGAGTACATAACATTGTGGTGGCAGGCCTGAGCTACGGCCAGGGCTCTTCCAGGGAGCACGCCGCACTCTGCCCCATGTACCTGGGCGTGAAGGCGGTGATAGCCAAGTCCATAGAGAGGATCCATGCCGCCAACCTGGTCAACTTCGGCATAGCTCCCTTCACCTTCGCCAACGAGGCGGACTATGCCCTCCTGGAGAAAGGAGCAGAAATCACCATACCCGGAATAAGGGCTGCCTTGGAGAGGGGAGACGATACCGTAAAAGCTGTATCCAAGGGATCCCAGATAGATCTGAAGCTCAGTTTGAGCATCCGCCAGAGAGATATCCTTCTAGCAGGCGGACTTCTGCCCTACACGGTGCAGGAAAAAGAGTGAGGTCTGCACCAGCAGATCTTTTCATTCTACTTTAAATGGAAGTTTAGCTGGTGGCGAAGGAAGCAAGGACGCTCTGGGATATTATCTGCCCGGAGCTATCACCGGCGCTGCTGCTATCGCTGCCGGCGTTCTGGAAGTTGAAGCTAGTCCTCAGCGTATTGGATGGAGTGTAGACAGGCGTGTACATCCAGGTATCGTTGAGGTTCAGGTTGGAGAAAATGCCCCTTCGGAGCATCAGGCTGTCGTAATCGTTTTTACTGTAGTCTTGGGTAGCGACACCGCTTATGAGGCTGGATTTCTGTATCTGGATAGGGGTGTCGAAGCTCTGGGGGAAGTTGTTGCGCCAGATATCCATGGTGGTGGAGAAGGCCGTACTGTTGACACCGCCCGAGTTATGGATGTAGGAGTTCCAGTACTTATCTACTGACGGGTCAAATGAGCTGGTGCTAGGTCCATTGAAAAATGCAAGCTGGGCACGTCCATATCCCTCCCCCGTGAACAAGGCCTGAGCTGCAGCCCCGCTAATTAAGCAGATCAGCGATATCAAAGCTAGGTACTTCATATCAATGCATTCCTTTATTTTTCCAATCATAAACTAGGGTTCGGTGATCTGGCCCAACCTATTTATTCCTTATTGGCGATTGATCAACGTTATGCCTGACAGCTTCGAGATCCTCCACAAGGATCTGGCAGGGAGGATCGGAAGGTTTTCCACCCCCCATGGAACCGTGGAGACACCGGCCCTCATGCCAGTTGTGAATCCTCACCTTCAGGTGGTCCCGCCCCCTGAACTCTCTAGGATTGGTGCCCCTATGGTGATCACCAATAGCTACATCATCCACCAGGATGAGGGTTTGAGAAGATCGGCCCTGGAAAAAGGACTCCACGCCACTCTCGGCTTTGAAAAACCCGTCATGACCGATTCAGGGGCCTTTCAGCTCTCGGTTTACGGCTCGGTGGAAGTCCAACCCCTGGAGATCCTCCGGTTCCAACAGGCGATAAAGTCAGATATATGCGTCCCACTGGACATCCCAACGCCGCCCGATGTCCCAAGGGATAGGGCAGTCCGGGAGCTTAAGGAGACCGAAAGGAGGCTAGTAGAAGCCTCGGAGAACAGAGATAGCAACAAATCCCTTCTGGCAGGACCCATTCAGGGCTCTATCTACCTGGACCTTAGGGAGCAAGCGGGAAGGTTTCTCAGGGATAAGAAGTTCGACCTATATCCCATAGGTGCCGTAGTCCCCCTCATGGAGTCCTACAGGTACGACGACCTGGTCAATGTGGTAGCCGCCTCCAAGGCAGGCCTTGGATCAGGTGCCCCAACCCACCTCTTCGGCGCCGGCCACCCCATGGTCTTCGCCCTGGCTGCGGCCCTGGGCTGCGACCTATTTGATTCAGCAGCATACGCCCTCTACGCCAGGGATGGAAGGTACCTGACCGCCAGGGGCACTTGGAAGCTCCGGGAGATGAACTACCTTCCCTGCCCCTGTCCTATCTGCCAGGGATATACCCAAAAGGAGCTCATGGAAAACCCTGAGAGGCTGAAGCTCCTGGCTATGCACAACCTCTACGCGTCCTTTGCTGAGATTAATCTCATCAAGCAATGCATCCGCGAGGGTTCTTTGTGGGACCTCCTGGAATCAAGGTGCAGATCACACCCAAGGATGCTGGACGGCTTTCATGCCCTGGGAAGGTATGCAAGCTGGCTGGAAAGCCTCGACACCTCCACCAAGTCCACCTTTTTCTACCTGAGCCCTGAGTCCTCTGCCAGACCTGAGGTGCTCAGGTATGGCGAAAAGATAGGAAGGCTGAAGGTCGAGGGCAAGGTCCTGGTGACGGACCAGGAGAGGCAGGAGGATGCCCAAGAGTTCGATGCAGTCCTGCACTTCAAGCCACCCTTCGGGCCTTACCCTCCAGATCTCTCTGAAACATATCCCCTCAACGCCGAAGTCCCCAAAAAGCCCGATGTAGCGGCGGTAAAGGCGGCCATGCAAAACGCCCAAAAGCTCAAGGAGGCAAATCCTTCTGCCAATTTTACCTTCAGGATAAGATGTGCAGAGGGGGTCCAGGATGACTAAGTACTTCGAGGTCCTGAAGAGAGACGGCCCTGCCAGGCTTGGGAAGTTGACCCTGGAGCAATCCCTAAAGACCCCTGCCGCCCTCTCCGAGGAGGATTACATATCGGTGGGAAGCATCTTCGGCTTCGGCTCTGAGGAGAAGGCCCTAGCCATGGCTGTCATGGAGATACAGAAGAAGCTTGTTATAATGCCCCACGTCCCCTCGGGCTTGCGCTCCGAGCCTTCAAAGATAGCATCTTCTGACGAGGTAAAAATCGGAGGCCCCAAAGGCATAGTGGTCCATCCTTTTGCATCAGGCGTAGAAAAGGCGGATGTCTACATCATCTCCTCTGCCGGGTGCCTCCGATCTCCCAGAGATCTGGTGAGGGCAGTGCTGGGCCTGAGGAACATAATACCGCCGGACTCAGCCCTTTATGCCCCGGCTCTGGCAACCCCTGCGAACCTGGCTCTCCTCGTTTATCTGGGCATAGATCTGGTGGATGCCACCAGGGTGATAGCCGACGGATACTACGGCAGATACCATACCAGAGACGGAGTCTTCGATTCCAAAATTCCGGAAGAGCTTCCCTGCAGGTGCGAGAGCTGCGTAAAGTTGGCAGATAATCCAAGCCCCGAGCTCCTGGCGTCCCACAACGTCCAGGAGCTAGAGGTGGAGATTTGCAGGGTCAGGGAAACCATAAGGTCCGAGGTAATTAGGGAGTACGTCGAGCGCCAGGTGAGGGTGAAGCCCGAGCTCACCGCCGCCTTCAGAGTCCTGGATCAGGAGCACATCTACCTGGAGAGGAGGACGCCCCAGCACAGGAAGAGCATTATGTACGCCAACACCACCGAATCCCTAAGCCGCGTAGAGGTCACCCGCTTTGCAGATAGGGCGCTTACCAGGTTCACTCCCCCTAATGCCAATGTCCTCCTCCTCCTGCCCTGCTCTGCCAGGAAGCCCTACTCCACCTCCAGATCCCACAGGCGCTTCATAGAGGCCATAGGTCCCTGGAGGAGGTACCTCAATGAGCTCATATTGACGTCACCCCTGGCCCTAGTACCAAGGGAACTGGAGGAGGTCTATCCCGCAGCTAACTACGATGTCCCTGTCACTGGCCGGTGGGACTGTGAGGAGAGAAGGTGGCTTCTCAAATGCTTGGATGCATACCTAGAAAAGAACAGATACTCCAGTATAGTGGCACATATAGATAGTGAGCTCAGGGACACTCTGGAAGATCATGGGATAGATGCCATCTACACAGGTGGAGGTACGGGCGATGAGAATCTGGCCAGACTCTCCCAGGCGGTTAAAGAGGCCACCAGGGACGCCGTTAGAACTCCCGACCCTAGGCTTCAGCGCTTTAGGGCTGTAGCCGATTACTACCTGGGCAATGGCACAGGGGATCTCCTGTTTTCGGGCAAGGTGAAGATAAAAGGCGTGGAGGTCCAGGACGAGAGGAGAAGGGCCCTGGCCAGGATGACCCCCCAGGGTATGATCGCCCTATCTTTAGAGGGCGCTAAAATTCTGGAACCAAGGGGAACCTATACCGTGGCCATAGGCGATTTTCTGCCCAAAGGAAGCCTTCTGGCTCCAGGAGTCGTGGATGCCGATGAGCAGATAAGGCCTGGGGATGAGGTCATCATTAGGGGCGATAAGGCCTTCGGCATTGGTAGGGCTAAGATGTCGGGGTGGGAGATGGTAGCATCAAGCCGTGGGGTGGCTGTGGAGCTCAAGCAAATAGAGAAAATCGGATAGATTTCTTCAGATGAGCTCTATCTGATCCCCCACGGTTCCAGCATCTACCCCATCTTGAGCATGGCCCAGTATGACGCCTTGGTTGGAGCCAAAAAAGGCGCACAAGACAACAGCTCCAACCTCGGGAGATCCATCATACCCATCGAACCAGGCAGCGGTCGTAGGGACCTCGGCCACAGTTCTCTCTTACGCTTATCCGGAGGAGACCGCTTTCCGGGAGTATAAGGCTAGTGAGGAAGGAGACTACATGGTCCTAACCGGTGTGAACTTCCAGAAAGATATCGCTTCCGGGTATGCCCTGGGAAGGGCCGTGGCCCAGAAGGCCGTAGATAAAGGACAATAGCATGGATACCGATGCCGTCTGGAATTGCATCCTGCCCATGGGCCAAGGCCACCTGACAGGAACCAACACCCCTCCGGCCCCCTTTGGGGAAAGGTCGCATCGTGGCTCATAAGCAATGTACGCCCGGTGCGCCTCAAACCCCCGCCAGCCTCCGGCTCCAGATGAGGCCAGACGATAGATATCGGATACCCAAACTAAGGATCAGCTAAACATTGACCTCACGTGGGCCGATGGCTCGGGAACTTATACATCCCCCGGACATTGGATCGGTACCGCCAGCAGCACGATAAAAGATCACTGATCGAGCGAGATATATTCAGCCAGATTGCTGGCCCTGACCAACATGGCCATGATATATGCCGGGATCTGCTGCCGGGACTTCAAGTATCATTATTGCCACACCAGGCCCTACCAGGTAGATTCCAACATAACCACACATACGGGAAAGCCCAACTTCCCATCATACACCTCGGGCCACTCGGCCTTCCCCACATCGACAGCCGAGGTGCTGAGCTATATGTTCCCAGGTGGGAAGAACGAGATACAGGCCATGGCCGAGGGGGCCAGTATCTCCAGGCCCTACGGAGGTATACATTACCGCTTTGACATAGAGAATAGCATAGAGACCGTCATTAAAATAGGTGGTCTTGCTGTGTAGAAGGATAAAGCTATGGTCAGGGGATATCCTGACCGGTCCCCTAATACACCTTTAAATTAACCTTTTATCCTCGACCCACCTGGCGGCAGGAATTGAACTATTTGATCCACCGAAGCCACGGCCTTAAGGTAAGCCCTGTCCTCGACCTTTTCCATGAACATCCTGTAGATTATCTTGGCCAGATCATCCGGGTTGTACTCGCCGGGCTCAATCTCCACACCCGGATCAACTTTGCGCTTTACAGCCCAAATCGGCCCTCCTACCAGCGTGGAATCGGAGATCCCCAGAGCCAGGCCCAGAGGCCTATCCCTGAAGTACCTACGCGCTCCCCTGATGACGAAGGCCCCCTTCTTCAGGAATTCACCGGACTCAGGGGTCTTGGAGACCTGGCTTCCACCCACAGCGTAGCAATCCCCAGCAGCCAGCCCCGATTTCCACAGGTTGGAGTAGCTGACCGCAAACTGGGCCGCCTCCTGCATGGTGATCTCATCCACCGGATCCCCCTCGGTCTTTATGATGGTCAGAGGAGCGCCGGGAGCATCGGTGTGTAGGACTATGTCCCGTTTTTCCATGTACTTAGCGTAGATCTCCTCATTTTGGTCCGAATCTCTTCCGCCGATCACCAGGAATCCTTCCGAGGAATTGAACCACCTGAACCTCTCGAACCACTTGGGCTTCCTTCTCTTGGGCATGGCGCGGGTCTTGGGCTTCCTGACCTCGCCCTTGCTCTCCTTCAGCTCCTCGGTGATCTGTATGGCTGCCTTGGCGCCTTCGGCCTTCTTTGCCATCTCCTTGGACCGATCGTAGTACCTCTGGGCGTTCTGTGGGACCGCCAGACCAGCATTGAGATCCACTTCAGTCCCATCCAAACCGACCTTGATCTCGCCCATGTTGTCCAGAGACTTTATCACCTTAGCCGCGGGCAGGGGCGAGCCCTTGATCTTCTCCCATATCTTGGCGTAGGAAAATCCCTTGGATCTGGCATCGGAGATCACTTTGAGGATGGCCTCCACGTCGCCGTACCTATGATAAATCAGCTCTCCCAGGCCTGAAAGCTCCTTTTCCTTGGCCTCGTACTCCCCCAGGGCCTTCCTCTGGGACTCAATCCTCCTGTCCAGCGAACTTACCTTCTCCTCTTCAGGAACTTCCTCGATGAAGTAGGCGTCCAGGGCGTCGCTGAAGGTCCCAAAGCGTTTCATCTCCATACTTTCGTAAATCTTCAGGGGGCTGGGGAGGACATCCACGGGGCTTCCGTCCTCGAGGACGATGACAGGCTCCAGGGTATGGTCATTGAAGACGGAGTCTAGGGCAGCCAAAACTTTTTCCATCTCCAGGGGCTTGAGGTCCGCAGCTGGCTTGTTCTTATCTATTCCTGCCCTGAAACAGACCTCCTCGCCATAGGTGCCGCTCATGTTGAGGTTTCTGACCAGGGTTCTCACCAGGTCCTGGGTCGAGGTCGAGAGGATAGATGATATCTCCCCCAGGATCATGGACCTCGGATCCCTCTGGCCGGGAGGATAAACATAAGGCTCTCCGGCAGCGATCTTTGCCCCCCGATAGGTCATCTTCCTGAGCACCGTCAGGACCTTTCCTGATCCATCCGTGAGGGCCATGCTGCCCTTAGGGAAGAGCTCCACTATCAGCCGTCGCACCTCCCCGCCGTGCTCGAAGGTGAACTCCAGGAGGCGGTCGAAACCGCTCTGTTCGATCCTAACCAGTCTTCCGCCGGAGACGTGGCTCCTGAGCATGGTTGGAAACTGTGGCGGCGTCTTTGAGGGTGGCCTCTCCTTGTGAGTGATGTGAACCCTCTTTCCCGCCTCCATGAGGAGGTCCAGCCTCCCTTCGGCGGGAGACTGCATGCTCAGCCAGATGGTGTTTCCCGACTGCTGGTAGGCCTTTCCGGCATGTCCCCCAAGGAGGCGGTCCCTCAGCTCATCGACCATGGCTGCGACATCGACATTGCTCATCGCCTTCTTCATTCACCTCGAAAACCGCCCTCAATCGATAAATAGTTGCGGATTCTATCTTAATGGGTGGACCGTTTTTTAGCAGACGAGATGCTCACACGTCTAGGAAGGTGGCTCAGGATGGTGGGCTTGGACGTGGCCAACCCCGAAAGATCTGATGACAAGGAGCTTTTAGTGAGGGCGAAAGCCGAGGGAAGAATTATTCTAACTAGGGACAAGGCCCTGGACGATGCCTGTGTCACAAAAGGGGCCAGATGCATCCTTATCAAGTCCCAGAGCCTGGAAGGACAGCTTAAGGAGATGGCCGATGCAGGAATTGCCATTGAGCTCAATCCCCAGAGGTGCACGATCTGCAATTGCGTGCTAGAGGAGGTTAAAGTAGCGAAGTGGCAGTGCACTGGATGCGGAAAGCTCTACTGGCATGGGTCCCATTGGAGAAATATCGAAGAGTTCCTGGATAGAATCAGGAGGAATATAAAGAGCGAGGGTAATCAGGTGACAGATTACAGGATAGGTAACGAAAATGTAAGCAAAGACTTAGAGAGGTAAGTGAAAAATAATAGATGGAAGGGGCTGAAAAAAGCTGAAACTATAAGGTCGGCCTGAAAGTGCCACACGCCTTCGCCTCCCGAATCTTGACATAATCAGCCAGAGAGGCCTTCACTGGAGATATCCGCCACATATGGGAGGAGTTGAGGCAGAACTGGGGCTGATACTGATTCTTTGTCCCAGGCATGCAACATATATCCGCCGGAACCAGGCTTTCGGGCACCGAGTCCAAGGTGGCCTCCAGTAGGCACCAGACTCCGGATTCATTCTGATATACGACCCAAGCGTGGCCGAAGTTGCCGGCCTCGGTTATAACCTTTCCAAGGATTACCCTCACGCACTGCTCGCTTATGCCCACGGCCAGAAGGAGGGTGGCCAGGAGGAAAGATGCATCCTCGCAATCGCCCTTCTTGAGGGTCAAGGTCTCTTCGGGGAACTGCCAGAAATCATCTATGCCGCAAGCCTTCTTATCCTCTATGTATTCCATGGCTTTGGCTACATATTTCCATATCATCCAAGCCCTGCGGTCAAAGGTGCCAGCACCCCTAGTGGTGGGAAGATCAAGCTCGGCTATGGCCCTGCTGATAACCTCGCTATCGGTCCTGCAGACCCACTCTCGTATATCAGTCGGGATATATACACTAGGATATCCCAGTACAGCACGCTTATCCCACATGATGGTATCCCGAATTATCGTATCCCCTGACCAGTTGTACCCTCCAACCAAATTGTTCTACCCCCTAATGCTTTAGTATTAACTTTAGCTAGTAATACTTATAGTTTTCCAGGAAAATGAAACCGATGGCTTTTGGCTCATACAAAAATCTAGCCTTACTCCCCAGGGGCTATCGGTAAAAGTTCCTCGAACACATATATATTTAGACAAGACGATAAAAGAAGGTTGGTATCAATTTTAAGCCAAACCTTCTCTTTTCCTTTTGCCATAACACCAGCCATTCTATATCGGATTTACTTAAAAATAGCTCTTTCTTACTGTAATATATGGCAATTGTTGATTTAGATTTAGGAGGATTCCTAAAAACCCCAGGTTTAGCTATAAAATAGAATTGTATTCGATTATGCCACGAAGTACCTATCTTCCATAAAGGTAGGCTTTTAGGATTACTCTTAGAATTTATTAGAATTTAAATATTAAGCGATTAGGCTGCCTCGCCCAGCAGCCTGTCCACCAGCCACTCAGGCTCGAACTTCACTAGGTCCGCGTAGGTCTGCCCCACTCCCAGGAATAGCACGGGCTTTCCTGTGATGTAGGCAATGGATATAGCCGAGCCGCCCTTGGCATCGGCATCGGTCTTGGTCAGAATGGACCCACCTATGGGCACCGACTCATTGAAGAGTCTGGCCCTCTCCACGGCATCGTTGCCTGCTATGGCCTCGTCCACGAAGATCAGAAGGTCTGGCTCTGTTACCCTGTTGATCTTCCTCATCTGGTCCATGAGGTTGATGTTGGTATGAAGCCTTCCTGCGGTATCCGCCAGGACTATCTCCTTGTTGTGGGCTTTAGCATATTCAATAGCGTCGAAGATCACAGCCGCCGGATCGCCGCCGGTCTTGTGCTTTATGATCTTTACCCCAAGAGCATTGGCGTGGACCTCCAGCTGCTCTATGGCCCCGGCCCTGAAGGTATCGCCTGCTGCTAGAACCACGGAATAACCTTTATCTTGGAGGTACTTGGTTACCTTGGCGATGCTAGTAGTCTTCCCAGTGCCGTTGACCCCCACAAAGAGGATCTTTACCGGCTTTTTAGCGGACTTTATCCACTCATCGAAGTCCAGGTGGTTCTCCGAGAGCATTTTTATTAAGGCAGATCTTAATGCACCTTCTGCCACATCGGTTGTGTCAGCGCCTATCTTCTTAGTGCTGCCTGCGAGCTCAGCCTTCACGTTTTTAACGATCTCCTCTGCCACAGGCAGGGCGACGTCACTCTCCAAAAGGGCCATCTCCAAAGCCCATAGAGGCTCATCCAGGTCCTTCTCGTCAATAACGACTTCCCGCTCAAAGACCAGGGACTTAGCCCTGTCCAGAAAAGATAGCCTACCCTTGTTCTTATTTTCCTTGGTCTTATTGTTCTCGGGCTTGGCCTCTGTCTTAGCCTCAGCTTTGGCACCAGAGGGCTTTTCCTTTGCAGCCTGAACCATAGACTTAGTGGACGTGGAGGTAGCAACCGCTTCCACAGGCGTCTGCTTTTCAGAGATCTCTATGACTTCGGGTCCCTCTTCTACAGGCCCAGAAGGCTTCTCCGCTTTTTTCACCTTCTCCTGGATCTTGGTAGATAAGGATTCTTTAAAGCCCGCTAGTTTCTCCTTGAACTTGCTGAACAACCTTCATGCACCTGACATAAATAATATTAGTTGATATCAGCTCAGGCCCCAGGTCCTATGGGTCCGGGTCCCGGCTGCTGTCCGCCAAAGACTCCAGCACCTGGCCTTTGACCGGCTACTGCCCCTCTAGCTGCCGCTGCAGGCGAGACTCCTGCTTCGGCCTGCTCCTGGTACATGGCCAGAATGGACTGGATCCGGGACATCTCCTGGTCTAGCTTGCCCAAGATCTCATTGAGTTTCTTGGCCCCCTCGGCCACTTCGGCCCTGCGGGCGATCAGCATCTGCTTGGCGTCAGCGGTGCCCTTTTCGATGCTCACACCTGCACCGATATTGAGGGTCACTTTCTCCTTGGAGGCAAGCTTGGCGTGGACGAAGGAGCCTGATCCTATGGGGACCATCATGTCCTGTCCCTCAGCCGCTCCCTCCAGGGCATTTATGGCGCTTATAGCCCTGTCAAGCCCCTCCATGGTGAGCTGCGTCAGGCTCACCTGGCGCACTAGGGCCTCGGCCTGGGCCTGGTACTGCTGATAGGCAGCTATCAGTTGCCCAACCTCGGCCTCGCTCCCTGGGGGGGTGCTACTCAACCGCCTTCACCTCTTCGATGACCACGAGGTTCCTCGTTAAGCCGTGCTCAGAGCCCATTAAGGAGTAGACCATCTCTTTTGCGTTCTTCTCATTCTGAACATCCACGACCTTGGAGAAGGTGCACCAATTCTTGCCGATCTTTCCCGCCTTGTACTTTCCCTTAACCTGAAACTCCATAAAACTCCCTCACACGTAATCCAGGGCATCTTCCACCCGGCCCATCTCTGGACCTGTTGTATCCACCCCGGCCACATATCCGTGGGAGTTGGCTAAGAGGCCCGACCCCACAAGGGGCGTGCCGAAGTTGACCGTTCCCACGTCCACAGGCAGTCCGAAGTGCTTCTCCAGAGCTGCCACCTCTTCCTCGGAGACCCTGGGATGGACCAGTAGTCCCCTATCATTTACAACTCCCGTCATTCCCACGGTCTTAAGACCACCTATGGTACCCTTGGCTACCTCTACCCCTAAAGTTGTAGCTATAACCTCACAGGCCCTCTCAGAAAGACCCGGGTGAACCAGGGCTGCGCTATCGTTGGTAAGGATTATGTTCCCTGCCGCATTGGTCTTGCTGGGAAGCCTCATGACCCTGCCGTACTTGGAGAGCTTCTCCACATCGGCATCACTGGCCTGGGGAGTGAGGATGAAACCTTTCGAGTTGGCGCAGATCAGGGAGCCTATCACCGATGCCCCGGCTATGAGGAGGGTCACGGCCTCCACCCCCAGGCCTCTGGCCATGGACTCCTTGGTTTCCTGGGTGGTCTCTATGGGGACTAGAACGACGTTATCCGTGCAACGGGCAAAGACGCCGACCAGAGAGCTTCCAGCGATCCTGGCCCTTTTATCGCTCACCGGCAAACTCTGCCTCAACCCCGCCATCGTCGAACTTGACAGCTCTGACCCTTACCTTCGAAGGCGGCTTCTCATTGCCGTGGGCCCATATGACCTCATTCAAGCTCTGATCGATCTTGACCTGCTCCTCGGGAGCCTTCATGTGCCTGGAGAGGTACTCCTTGACCTCCTTCATGGCCCTGTTGGCCCTTCTCCACCGGGGAACTCTCTTGGCATCCCTAAGTGGAATAGTATAAACGCGCTCTAACTCTGCCATTTAAACAACCTCTCTAAGGCGATAAAGAGCTCCTTCTCCAGTGGCGCCTCTTGGGGTGCGATACAACCTTCCTCAGGGTCTTAATTATAACCCAACTGGGCACCCTTCGGTTCTGATTGAAGGCCTTGGCAAGCCTGATCTTCCTTCCCTTCAATTTCTTGGACATCTCTCTTTCTCCGTAGGACTCTGGTGTGGGTGTGGTTCTGGGGGAATATTCTCTTTATGGCTCTAAGGCCGCCCCTCTTCTTGGCCAGGGCACATCTTAGCCCTACCTCGAAGTCGGACGCCGGATGGAGATCCGAGAAGAGCTCCTCGAACTCCAAGTATTGGGATGCCATGGCTCTTATGGCCCTGCCTCCAAGGCCCGCCAGGGGCCGGAGGTAGTTCACGTGCAACCTGTCCTCCAGGCTCTGTACATCACTACGCCTCATGACCGGCGACCTGTCGTCGCGCCTGGTCCCGTCGGCCACATACTCGCACTCCCTAGCCAAGCACTCTATGGCCCGGGCGTGAACGTAATCCAGGGCATCGTTGGGGTACCCGTCCGAGATCAACCTCGAAAGGGCCCATTCCAAAACGCGCTCGTCAAAGACTATAATCCGGTGGGAGTGACCCAGGGCCTCAGCCCCAATCCTTGCCGCCTGACAGGCATCATCTTTTCCGAAGGCGAAGGTAACAAGCTCTATCTCATCGAAGAAGGGCTCGAGCAGGATGGCGGTAAGGCCGCTATCCTTTCCTCCGCTGAAGAGAACCTCCACCCTCATGGAGTTAACGCCTTGTAATCTTGATATCTCTCTTTTTGGGCTGGGCCTGCTTTAGGATGGCCTTGAGCTGCTCGTCGGTGATGGCACTCTTCAACCTTCCGCCCTGGGCGAGCATTATGAGCTGGGCCTCTATCTGATCCACAAACTCAGGCCGAGTCATGCGAATACTGCTGAGTCTCTCCCTGGCTTCAGGTGTAAGAATAGCCCTCATCACGGCAGCCTTCTTGCTATCGAACTCCTGCCTGGCCTGCTCCTGCTGTGCAGTCGCAAGCTGAGAGTCCATCTGCTGCCTTTGAAGCTGCTCGAGCTTCTTTCTCCTCAGATCTGCAAGCTCATCTCCAGCCATACTACGATACCTCTAAGCCTGCTCTTGGGGCTTGGACCTTATCCTGTGGGCCGTGTCGTCAAGATAGGACTGGCCCGCGGCTGTGATCTGACGCCCGCCCCTGGCCTTCTTGACGTAACCTACCTTCTCCAGCTGCTGCAAGGCCTCTCTGGCCACGGAGCCACTTCCCTTCGCGAAGGTGGCAGTGGCCACGGTCTTCTTGTGCTTTCCGCCGTACTGGGATCTAAGCCGGGAGACGCCCACAGGCCCGTCCATGTAAACCCTGCGCAGCACTGAGGCGCACCTCACGTACCACCAGTCTGGATCGGTTGGGGGCATCTCCTTGTGAACCCCGGTCTTTACAAAGGGGGCCCACTCCGGCGGCTGTACCTTGCCTGCAGCCTTGAACTCCTCGGCTACGGCATCGATCAGCTCCTTCGCGGGCACGTCGTAAACAGTTGTCAAATCGTTCAATCCTCCGGGATGATAAGGAACAGACCTAGGATCTTATCCGGAGCAAGTATAAATGCTTTTTCAATCCGGGAGCTGTAATTCAGACCGCGGCGGAGCATCGGCCTTCCGGATGTGTATATATAGTCATCCTCCTAAATATCCCTTTGCGTTTAGGCCAGGCTCGGCTATGCCCAGCACATTGAGGAGGCCTATCAGGTTTTCCCTGGACAGGGACCCGTCCGAGACCTTCTTCAAAATCTCCTTGGCGTTGAAGGCGACACCCAAACCAGCGTTTTGTATCATGAGGCAGTCGTTGGCCCCGTCGCCCACGGCCACTATGCAGTCAGAGCTTATGCCTTCCTTTTCAGCTAAAAGATTGACTATCCGTCCCTTGGCCTCGGCATCTATGATTTCGCCCTGGATTTCCCCTGTTAAAAAGCCGTCCTTGATCTCCAGCTGGTTGGCGAAGGTGTAGTCGAATCCCAGCCTACCCTTAAGGATGTCTGTGAAGTAAGTAAAGCCACCGCTTATGAGAGCTATTTTGTAACCGAGGTCCTTGAGGTGGTGCAAAAGCTCCTCAGAGCCCGGAGTGAGCCTGAGATCCTCGGCTATGGCCTCCAGGGTGCTGATCGGCATCCCCTTGAGCAGCCTCACCCTCTGGCGCAGGGACTCCTTGAAGTCCATCTCCCCGTTCATAGCCCTCTCGGTGATGGATTTAACCTGATCACCAACCCCTGCGGAGCTTGCTAGCTTATTGATGACCTCGAAATCGACTATAGTCATATCCATGTCGAACACTATGAGCCGCTTGAGCTTCTTGGCCTTGCCAAACTCCTGGACCACCACGTCCAGCCCCAGCTTCTCGCAGCCCCTCCTCAAATTCTCCCAGCAGGTGCGGGGATCGCAATCGGCGAAGTCCATGATTAGCTCTATGGAGATGAGCTCTCCACGGGTGGTCAGAGTAGCCCTCTCGATATTGATGTTCTCCTGGGCGGCCAGGGCGCCGATATCCCTGACCATGCCCACCCTGTCCTTGGCCAGGATGGTCACCACGTAAAGGTTCTTTTGGGTCCTGCGCCTGCCCCGGTACTGATCCATGGGCATGAGCTTTACTTCCACTCCAAGGCCTGGGGCGGCCTCCTCAAACCAGGCCTCCAGTTCTTGGGGCGTAGATGTGGCGTTGCTGAAGTCCACCACCACAGACATGTCGAAGATCCCCTGCATGACCCTCTGATCTAGATCCAGGATATTGACCCCCTTTGCTGCAGGCCCGTCCAAAAGATCGCGTATGAGGCCCGGCCTATCTCTTCCCAAGATAGACATCACCCATAGGCCGGCTTTGGCACCGACCTTAGTATCATCCTTGTCCTCCCCCTCCGACGGCATCGCTACCACTTGTAAAAGCACCACATACCAGCCTAAATAGTTTTTCGGCCCGACCGCTTCTGCAACCTATTTATACATAACGTCTTATATTCCACCTCATGGACAGCGAGAAGAGGAATGAACCCTTAGAGATCCTGGCCATCGTGATCATAGGCATTGCTTTGAGGCTCATTGCCGGCAGAAACACCCTGATCCAAGGGGGCATTCTATTCGACGGCTATGACGAATATTACCACATGCGCAGGATCCTCTTCACCATAAGCCACTTCCCAAATACCCTCTGGTTCGACTCCTATCTCAACTACCCGGAGGGCATGAATTTGACTTGGCCCCCCCTCTACGACCAGATCACAGCGGCCATAGCCCTCATCACGTTCTCAAGAACCCAAGGGGCCGCAGAGATGATAGGAGCCGTAGTGCCGGTAATCATAGGGGCTGTGGCCATCGCTGTGGTGTACTTCATGGTCAGGGAGGCCTTTGGCAGAAATATCGCCCTCCTCTCAGCGTTTATGGCGTCCATTGCGCCCTACTACCTGCAAAAAACCATGCTCGGCGCAGCCGACCACCATTCCCTGGAGGTTCTTTTGCTGATGGCATCGGTGATGTTCCTGGTCTTCGCCCTGACCTGGAAAGATAAAAATTATACCTTCGCTGCCGCCGCCGGGGTTGCCATGACCGCCCTGGCCTACACTTGGCTGGGCGCAGCAGTGTATATTCTCCTCATTTTCGTCTACGCTGCGATCCAGGTAACCCTCGATCTCAAAAATGGCCAACCATCCAGGAATACCGTTACAATTCTTTTGATAGCTCTGGGAGTTTCCTTAGCCCTGATGCTGCCCTTCTGGAACAACCCCTGGCTCTCCCCGACATTCATAGGCGTCCTGGGGATCGCTACAGCAACAGCCTTCCTCTACATCCTTTCCCAGGCCATGATCAAAGCCAAGGCCCCATGGGGAGCCTTCCCCGTGGCTTTCGTCGCCCTGATCTACATATTTATCATGATAGCTCAGACCTTCAGAAACCTGTGGTTCTTCTCCAAAATAAACGATCTGGTCATTTCCGGGGGCGATTTCCTCTTCAGCGGCAGTATGAATGGAAAGATAGCAGAGGCCCAGCCCCTCCTTTCCGCCCAAGGTGCCATATTCTCGGGGATGATTCCCTCGACCCTGGGCTGGACCATCATCTTCTCCCTAGCAGGATTTGCCGCAGCCGTCCTATACATGATGAGGTCGGATCCCTCCAAGAAGAGGGCCCAGGTCCTAGTGACCGTCTTTGCGGCCCTGGCCCTCTTCATCTCCTTTGGCCAGATGAGGTTCCTCTACCTCTCCTCGGTGACTATGGGGATAATGATCAGCATCCTCTTCTTTGAGGGCCTCGATATGATCAGGGAGAAGGCCATGGATATAGGAAAGACCGTGCCAGTCTATCTGGCGGCAGCCCTTCTGATAATACTGATCTTGCCAACAGCCCTGGAGGCGTCTCCCATCTTCGAGAGCGTACCGCCAATAGCTGGCGACTGGCACGAGTCCTTGAACTGGCTCAAGGCTAATACCAATCAGACGAGCTTCTACAACAGCCCCGACCAATGCCCCGAGTACAGCATCATGAGCTGGTGGGACTACGGCAACTGGATTTTATATCAGGCGCAAAGGCCTGTAGTCGCCAACAACTTCCAGGCCGGAGTCCAAGACTCGGCCAAGTTCTACCTCTCCCAGAACGAGAATGAAGCCACGACAATCATGGGCGCCCACCACTCCAAGTACGTGATCACCGACTACGAGATGATCTACGGCAAGCTCCAGGCCATAACCATCTGGGCAGGCAAGGACATCTCCGACTACCAGATATACCAGGACTACGGCATCTACGTCGTCGCCGTGCCCCTGCAGAAGCTCATGGGAACTACCCTAGCCAGGCTGCACCTCTTCGATGGCACGGGCATGGGCCACTTCAGGCTCATCTACGAGTCATCCTCGGTGATTGGAGCCAATCCGCCCACCAGCAGGATTAAGATATTTCAGTACGTGCCAGGCGCCTTGATAAGGGTTCACACCCAGACCGATATGAACGTGGGAGCCCTCCTGAACATGACCTCCAACCAGGGCAGGCAGTTCCAGTACGTGAACCAGGCAGCCTACAAGAACGGAACCTTCGAGATCAGGGTGCCTTACTCCACAGAGCCCAAGTACGGGACTCGTGCAGTGAACCCCTACCTGGTCTTTGCCGGCAACAACGCCCGCAATATACGAACCAAGGAACTGGAGATCAGCGAGGCCGATGTCCTAGAAGGCAAAACCTTGGAGGTGACCCCCTAGGACTATCGAAAACTATTTATTCAGGGCTAATTAACAGAAGTTTTTGGAGTGGCGGACGATCCGTCATATACCTCCTGCGATCTCCTCTTCGAGGTAACCACTCCATAAGATATTAACTAAAAGTTAAGCACCCGGAAGCTGGCCTTTTTCGGTTTGAGGTAGCTAATCAAGAAGAGATATAACTCATTTTATCTTTGTTTTAGAAGAGTATTGGGTCGCCCTCGTGGCCGCGGAAAACGCCCAAGCTGCTCCGCGAAAGAATTAGGAGATATAATTTTGAAGATGCAGAAGTGTGCTGAGCGATTGGAGATGGAGCTTCAAAGGAATTAGGGAAAATTATGAAGAAATTTTCAAGGCGCATAGATCTACTTGAGGTCATCCCTAGCGATGTGGATAAGCCGCTTCACCCCTCCGATACTATCGATCACTGCGGCCACCTCCTCAGGGACAAGGGATCTCCAATCTCCTCCCTGGAGCATGAGATTCCTGATGATCGTGCCCGAGTAGAGGTCTCTCCTGTACATGGGAGGCTTTCTGACCTGGATGCCCGCCTCGATGAAGAGGTCCTCTGTTAGGGGATTGTTGGAGTAGACGAGGTCGAACCTGGGGGCCATGGACACCACATGAGAGACCCATATGGCATTTCTGTCCACGTCCTGTAAGGGGATGACGTAGGACCTGGGTCTCAGATCTCTTAAGGCCCCGTAGATCATATCCAGCCTCTCGCCAGCGGTAAAAGGGTTCTGGGGTGTGTGGCTATCCTGGGCGCTTCCCATCACCACCACCACCTCATTTACCTCCTCTAAGATTTTCTTTAAAACAGCCTTGTGTCCCAGGTGAAAAGGTTGAAAGCGACCTATGTAGAGACCTCTCATCGAGATCACTTAAGGATGCTCTTTCCTATCAGCTTTATGGACCTCTCCTTGTCGGGCCCTATGGGCGAACCTACCACTATCTGATCCACGCCGGTCTTGGTAAGCTCCTCTATCCGGGCCTTGGCATCATCAGGGGTACCGGATATGGAGAAGGCATCGACCATCTCAGGGGTAACTCCGGTAATGGCCGACCCAAAGTCGCCCTTGGCTATGGACGATGAGATCTTGGCCGTGGCCTCGGGATTGATGCCATGCCTCTCCAGGACGTTGGCTGGTGACCCTATCACTATGAAAGCCACCACCATCTTGGCGGCATTGACTGCCTTGGCCTTGTCCTTGTCGGCACTGAAGCTGGCATAGGCACAGACCTTGACATCCGAGGCTTTCCTTCCGGCATTCTCAGCGCCCTGCCGTATCACAGGCACGGCATACTTGAAGTCATCTGGGTGAGAGGCATTGATGAGAACACCGTCTGCCATGGCTCCGGCCAGCTCCAGCATCTTGGGACCCTGAGCTCCTATGTAGATGGGGATCTTTCCCGCAGAGAAAGCCAATGAGGCTCCCTTGAATCCCGCCTGGTTGACCTTCTGCTTGCCTAGGAATGCCCTGATAGCGATCACAGAATCCTTGACCCTGGAGAGGGGCTTGTCCCAATCTATGCCCATGGCATCGAAGGTGGCCTTGTCTCCTGGACCGATGCCCAGAATGGCTCTGCCACCAGAGATCTCATTGATGGAGGCAATGCTTGAGGCAGTGACGGCCACGTTCCTGGTGTAGGGGTTGGTAACACCGGTACCCAGCTTTATTTTATTGGTGATGAGGGATATCACCGCCAGGGTGGAGTAAGCATCCCTGTTGTTGTAGTGATCGGTAACCCATACAGTGCTGAATCCCGAGTCTTCTGCCAGCTTGGCCATGTAGGCGACCTTGGCCGCAGGCTCATTGGGCACGAATTCTATGCCGAATTCCATCAGTCCATCTCCTCCAGCTTCACGCGGTCTCCAGCATTGAGGCCGAAGGCATTGGCAGCGCTTCCCTGGTTGACCGCGATCTCCACGAAGCCATGACTCCCATGGGTTATAAGAGGTTCGATCCTCCTGACCTCGGCGTAGGTCTTAACCCATCTTAACCTAACTCCTTTGAGGGCATAGGTGCCTGGAGGGATTTCCCTCAAGTTCAGTATGAGATTGCCAAATCCATCCACGTAGATCACGGTCGCTTCAAGGCCTAACTCAGTTCTCTTAGGAGATCCAAAGCCCGTATCCTAGGCCCAAAGCTCTCGGGCGTCTCTCCCAGGACCAGGGAGGCCGCCACTGGGGCAAAGATGTCCCTGCCGTGGAAGGTAGAGGAGGCCGCATATTTCCTCTCGATCTTGTAAGCCCGAAGCTGTCCTAAGGATTTGGCAGCGGGGATCAGAAGGCCGTTATCGGGTCCCACCATGATATGACCTCCGCTCTCTACGATGAGCCCTGCGCGGTCCGTACCTACCCCTGGATTCACCACCGCCAAGTGGATGGTTCCCTAGGGAAAGTATCTCACCGTGGAAAGGAGAGCAAAGGCCCCCTGCCCTGACATCCTGAGGAGGAATATCATGGGCCATATCCACGAAGGTTGCGTCCTTTACCTTACTCAAGATGGCGCCGTTCATCTGGGCGGGGTAGAAGGAGCCGAAATCTGTGAGCAGGGTGATTCTCTTCATATCAGCTTGGAAGCCATCCCAGTGACCTCAAAAACCTTTATGTTTCTCTCCTTAAGGCCGTCCATGTATCTCTTGTAAAGACCGCCAGCCACGACCTCTTCAGGTGCAACTATTCCTTCCTCCTTTATATCGCCCCATCCTAAGAGCCTGGCTACCTGATGCCGCCGAAAAGCCCGTGACCTTGGACATGGCGGATATACCGTGGGTCTCGTCGCCCTCGGACCACATGTAGAAGTCAGACATCAGCTCATCCCCACCTAGCTCGCCGTGGACGGTGTTCCACATGATGCACACGTCCCTATCACCAGGCAAAAGCTTCAGCTTTGGCCCCACTGTCGCCACCAGGAAATCCCTGGGCCTGAAGACCACGCCCTTGAAGTTCACCTCCTCCGTAGACAGAAGGCCACACTCCTCCAGGGCATCGATGCCGTCGAAGTGTCCCGGCCATCGGATGGTCTTTTCTGAGAAGTTCTTGAGATGGGGGGAGGTGGAGAGGAAGCTCGGCATCCTTGGAGTTATGGCGCACTCCGGTTCGATGTCGTGTCCAGACCCATTAAACCTGAAATTCTCCTTGCCGCTGATGGCATCCACCTCCACCACCCTTCCCAGATCCCTGACCAAGACCTTGATCGAGTATTCCCGCAGGACGTGGGCAAAGGACCAGGTGATGATGTACTTCAGGGGATGCCTCTGGGCTGATTTCTGGCCGAGTGTCCCTCCCACCCTAGCCTTGGCTGAGTGGACATTTACATTCCTTATCCCCTGGGCCAGAGTCACATTGCTTAGGCCCGGGGCAAAGCCCATGCCGTCCAGAATGGTGACGCCATTATCCATGGCCCTCTTGTGGAGGGACTCGCCGTACTCCTCCAGGCTCATGCCCTGCGGGGTCTCTAACCCTTCAGTCTCGCGATTCTCGGGCCTTCTGTGGTACTCCTCCAGGACATCCAGAGCGTTGGTTCCCGAACTTATGGCCGCCTCCAGGGCTCTGTGGCTGGATCTTCGGTCGGGGAGGGCGTTGATACACAGGTCGTACCGGCTCATGAGCTTCTCAGCTGCACCGCGACCCAGGGCGTCCAGGATGTGGAGGTCCAGCTTATCGCTCTTTATCCAGTCACGGACCTTATCCAGAGATCCTTGATTCCTGCCTACGATGCCCACGGCCTCGACGCCCCTATCCCGTACCAGATCCCAGCTACACCAGAGCCTATCTTTCCTGTTCCTCCGAGAACAAGAAATCTCAAACCCTCACCTTCCCTAATAATAGGCTTTCAACCCTGAAAAAATATCCTATAGGAGAGATGCATAACCATGAACCTAAAACGCCCAGACTACAAATTAAGGATAATCCATAGTTTCTGTTACATATTCATTGTATATTGCGCTCAGTTAGCTCCAGATCTGAAGTTATATCGACCATTAGCTACACAGTTTTCTGGTAATCCGACGGTTCTCCTTTGACCAGGATTCTGCCCCCTTCATGCATCCTGAGCTTCACATCGGAGGCTCAAGAGCTTTCGGGCATAAAGATGGTAAGATCCGAGGGATCAACGTGAATCATTAGATTACTACCCTTAGCAGTCTATTTAACCTCAGTGATATTGCCATCCAAAGTCATCACAGAGCCCTTCTGCCATGTAGATCCCTCGAACATACAGTTGGCTACGGCCAGGGAACCCAAAGCCGTCAATAAAAGGATCAATGTTACCTTCACATCCTTTTGGAGTCTACACTTCAGGGAAGCCCCCAAATAAAAAGTAGCAGCTAAAAAAGAAATAGAATTACTTCTGCTCGGGCTTCTTCCCGAACCTCTCCTCATAAGCCTTGTTCAGGTTATCGAGGCAGATATCGCAGACCCCTCTATAGGTTCCCTCAGGGAAGGCCAGGGTATGGACCTGGACCTTGATGGGGAAGAGAGTAGGCCTGGCTCGGGTGCAGAGATCGCAATCAGCCATATCATCTCATCTCCTGGCCCTTAGATGGAACTTCTACCTGTTGAACTTTTCTGTCCTATGACCCCAAAGGATCGGAATGGGTATGGATGAAATCCTGGAGGATACATGGGCAGAGGTTTGATCGAACTACGCGTAGAGGATTGATAGGAATTGTCCTGGACCAGGGCAGAGGCCTAGTTAATCATAGATTTGAGCCCAGGACGTATCTTATCCGACGCGGAAGTTATGGCGTTATTCTGATCTTTCAGTAGGTTTGAATTGACGCGGGCTTGGAAATCCCCCGAGACCTTGGAGGCCACGCCATGCCTGGCCCCGGAATCTAGGGACCAACCGGCCCAGGGAATCCTTGGGTGTCTTGCTCAAGACCGAGGATAAAATGGTGGAGCTCGAACCCATGTTCCCAAGCCTGCTCTTCGCCTGATAAACTGGATCATCAGCGCTATCCTCAAAGCGGAAGACTATCAGAGCGATTTTCGTCCCCGTCTGCTGCAAGGCCCTATTCGCACCATCCAGACTCTGGAGCCAGTGTCTCAGATTTGCTGTAATCCCGTGCACTTTCAATTCGCGGATAGGGCCATAGGGTATTGACCCCTCTTAGGGGTTCATATCAGATTGCAGCAAATTCGGCACACTACCGATCTTGGACATTGGTCTGGATCAGGTCGTTGCTACTGCAGTAGATAAAAGCCAGGTTCTTCCCCGTCTGTTGGACGTTGGGTCCCCGAGATCGGAGGAGTTGCTCTGGCTCAGGATGTCTTCACTTCCGATAATCTAACCGAAGTTCACCTGGGTCTGATAGGCCATTCCCTGAGAGATGGCCTGGTTGGATTAGTTGAAGGCAGTTCTCCCCTCGACGATGAGGACCCCATTTATATGTCTCCTGGTGAGGGACTCGACATCGGGATTTGTAAACCAATTGGTCTGGCGGCCGGTGTTGTTGCCCCCAACGATGATGACCGTGGACTCCAGGGAGTCCGCGCCATTACTCCCGGACCAAGTGCTATTCGCGCTCAGGATGGGGCCATGTGCGTGGAACTCTGCCCTATAATCTAGCTTCATGGAGCCATGTTGCAAGAATCGCTGACTTGGGAGATGATACCACTCCCTTACGCCACCATGGCCATGTTCTCGCAGTTCCGATCGACATTAGAATTTCCATCACCGCTGCAGGCATCAGATCCGCCGCCATATCTGCAGCTGGGCCGGATTACAATGCTGCCGTCAGCTGCAAAAACTGCAAAACGCAGTATAATCAATGCAGCTATAACAACCCTCATCTATTCAGCCATCTGACCTTCATCAAAGGCTAGGTCTCCAGGGCCCCAACTTGGAGGTAAGGTCTCTGTGCATAGAGCATAATCTGCTTAGAGTTATAATGGCATAAAAGGTCACTAAGAATAAATTGTTGTTAAAGGGACCCCCTGAAAGGTCGTAAGGATCGTATTTAATAAGCCAATCCTAAGCACCGCAGGGCATTCTGTGCTCCAAATGCATTTGCTCCAGCAATATCTACCTGGATAAACGATGCTTTAGTAATCGATACTTTAGTAACCCAAACCTCAGGTACAGGGCAGCCAGTCCACGTGGGTCTCATTGGAGGAGTTGGATGAAAGCTTCACATACGTTTCTATACTGAAGATCCCTGTCATCTCTTCCCTGCTCATCCCGATTTCGAAATACCTACCCTTGCGGTCAGGGGTTGTATCCTTGGAAGACCATCCCAACAAAGCCTTGCCTATCACATTGGAGTTGAGGTGAACCTCGACGAACTTCCGGGCACCGTTGCCAACGGTTACCACCTCGGTGTTCCTCTGGATGTGCTCGGCATTGGTGTAGGCCTCGGTGAAGACCGCACCCGCGTCGTGGTTCTTGATGCACATTTTATCGGTCCACTTCCGGTCGTAGCTGCGGCCCTCATAGGTCACCGGGAAGTACTCGAACTCAGCCTCCTTAGTATAGTTTATAAACCCCCTATGAGCATCCTGCTCATAGCGTGTGATGTCGTAGAAGCTGCCAGTGCCTGAGATCCTCTCGGCGAACTTCTGGCCTGCCAGACCCGGAGCAGTCTGACCGAAGACCTCGTGGCTACTGTACCCCACGCCTTTTATCACCGAGCTTTCAAAAACGTAGTCTGCTGCCGAGGCTGCCCCGAAAATAACCACTACTAAAACAACGGCAGACCAGCAACCCCACCTCAATATTAGTTCTCCTGGAGCTAGGGGACAGCAGTCATATTTAAAAATGTATCGATATAATCTCCTAATTCTTGGAATTTTAATAAGTTTTTTGTCTGTAAAGGCGCTTGTTCAAGGGACAAAAACGGGATGGAGTCTCGATATGCTATGATATCTTGTCTGAGCAATCCTGAATATATGGCACAAAGTCTTCCAACCCTAGGACCAGATTGACGATCTCCCTGATGAGATCATCGTTCACCTGTGATAGATCCACCCTTTTTAAAGCTCGGGCGACCTGGACATCTCCCAGGACCACCTTGGGCAGATCGCTCATCTTGAAGCCCTCCACCACCACAAAATCCATACCGTCATCGTAGAGATCTTTTAGAGCCGACTGAAGGCTTCCATCATGGGTTACCTTGAGCATGGCATCTCCCAGGCCTATGACCTCATCGGCCCCTGCCATGAAATGCCTCCTGGTGTCTCCGCTGTCCACCTGGTGGCCCTTCATGTCCTTTACCGTCCCAACCTTGCCCAGGTCCTTCAGGGACCGGATCATCAGCTCTACCAGTATCGTCTTTCCTGTCTTCTTGGTCCCTACCACGGCTATGACTTTCATTTACCTTATCAAAAGCTACCTTGCCATCAGCTCTATCAGGAATCTGGCGTAACTCTCCAGGTCTGCCAGGCGTATATTCTCATTGGGGGCGTGGATATTGGCCTCCATCTGCCGCCCCACGCCGTAGACGCAGGTGGGCATCTTAGTTTTATCAGTGGCATATGCCTGATCCAGGCTTCCCTGTGCGCCCGATACCCTGGGCACAAAACCATAAGATCTTTTAACTGCATCCCTAACCTCCGCCACCCAGCTGTGGTCGGGATTGGCACTCATGGGCGGGTAGCCAGGGAAGAACCTGAGGCTAATATCGACATTTACATCAGCCAAAGCCACCTGCATCTCCTCCATAGCCCCTTCCATGGTCTCCTCGGGTATGACCCTACGATCGCCCCGCAGCACGCACCTGTCCGGGACTATGTTCTCCTTTATGCCCCCGTTGATCACAGTGATGTTTAAGATAGGCATCAGCTTTTCTATCCCCAGGGAACTCAAGGCCGAACTTGCATCCAGGGATGACCTCCTAGATTGGACTTTCTCCTTAAGAGCCATCAAGACCTCCATGACCGGCAGTGATTTTTCTATTGCATTGACCCCAAGAAAGCTGGAACCACTGTGGCTCCTCTTGCCCCTGATCTCGGCCTCCCAGGTGATGATGCCGTTTGAGCCTATCACCACATCGTCGGAGAAGCCGTCCATGCAGAGCATCTTGTTGCCGAAGACCGCGCCCTGATCTGTGAGGAAGCAAAGGCCAGAGTAACCTCCAACCTCCTCATCCGTAGTCAGGAGGACTCTGAGGTTGTACTTGAGATCCTTATCCGAGAGAACTTTGAGGGCGCCTATGAGCCCTGCCACAGCTCCTTTGGAGTCCGATGACCCGCGGCCATAGGCCTTTCCGTCTGATACCGTAAGATCAAAGGGATCCATAGCCCAGCCGTCTCCTGCAGGCACCACGTCCACGTGGGTGTAGATTACCAGGGTTTCCTTGGCGCCCACGTCCTTGTGAGCTATCAGGTTCACCCTCTCGCCCACCAGACGGGGATCACCACATTTGATGCTGAATACATCCTGCGGGATGACGACCTTCTGGGTCTTGAAACCCATCTCATCGAAGATGGAGGCCAGGTAATCTATGATCTCCCTATAAGAATTCCCCGGAGGGGCTACGGTCCTGAAACCCACCAGGTCTCTTAGCACCTTGAGAAGGTAAGACGGATCAGGGGATGCGTTCGGCATAATATCAACTGATATTAATCCCCCTGATCTATTAAAGGCTTATCAAATCGACAATCTACCATTTACCATCTATCTGGACAGGAGGCCCACTATGATGATGGTCACTATTCCCACCAATATCATCTGTATCCCCGAGAAGATGGGCCTCTCATCGGAGACCTTGGCCAGGAAGGTGCCCAGGATGAAGAGGACCGCTAGGCCCACCAAGAGAGATGCGTAGAAGGCCGTATCTACGGTCAAGCCCAGGATCGGCAGAAGAAAATAGGGTATCACCACAAAGGAGGCTGCGGCAGCGGGACTTAGACCGTCCACCAGTGCGATGGCCACTGCCGCTGCCTTCGAGGCCCTGGCGTATTGGGAGTCCTCGAGATTGCGAAGCATGGCCGCCTCCAGCTTCTTCAAATCCCTCCTCCTCTCGGCCCTCTCGACAAGGTAGGCCCCACTGGCCCCGGAGATGCCCATGGCTATGCTCCCTCCGATACCTGCTGTGATCACCACCTTGGGATCGGTAACCCCTGAGAAGTGTGCCCCTACCACCACGCCTATGATGGTGAGGATGCCGTCGAATGCGTTCATGACCAGGAGCCTTCGGGCGATCTCCAAGGCGCTGCTTACCTCCAAGTATGTCCTGAAGCGCCTCAATCTTTTTCGCATGATACTATCAGGGATTTCTATCAATGATTTACGATCAATGATTTGCCAGTCATACGCCTGGACTTATCCACTCCCATGAGCTCCAAGGCAGTCGGGGCCACATCGGCCAGGATGCCGCCGCGCCTGAGGGCCATCTTTTTGCCAGGGTAAATCAAGATAAAGGGCACAGGGTTCGTGGTGTGGGCCGTGTGTGGCTGGCCGGTCTTTTCATCCACCATCTTCTCGGCGTTGCCATGGTCAGCGGTCAGAAGGATGCATCCTCCCTGGGCCAAAGTAACCTCCACCACCCTTCCCACACAGGCGTCCACGGCCTCCACCGCCTTGACAGCGGCCTCGAAGATGCCAGTGTGGCCTACCATATCGGTGTTGGCGAAGTTTATGACCACCAGGTCGTAGGCCCCGGAGCTTATGCTCCTCACGGCCACATCGGCGACCTCGTAGGCGCTCATCTCGGGCTTGAGGTCATAGGTGGCAACATTCGGGGATGGAATGAGAATCCTTTCCTCGCCTGTGTTGGGAGTCTCCTTGCCCCCGTTGAAGAAGTAGGTGATGTGGGCGTACTTCTCGGTCTCGGCAAGCCGCAACTGCTTAAGTCCCAGAGCACTGACCACCTCTCCAAGAGTCTCCTTGGGGTTGTCGGGGCCGAAGGCCACCGATGCCTTGAGTGTCGCATCGTACTGGGTCATACAGGTGTAATTTACATGGAGGGGCTTAGTCTGGAATCCCTTGAACTCGGGGTCCACAAAGGCACTGGATATCTCCCTGGCCCTGTCGGGCCTGAAGTTGAAGAAGAGGATGCTGTCTTCGTCACCAATCAGGCCTTTTTCATCCACCACCGTAGGCTTCAGGAACTCATCCGTCTCTCCACGAGCATATCCTTCAGTAATGGCCTCTTTGGCATCTTTTGATCGGTATCCCTCTCCCGATGTCATGGCCCTGTAGCCCTTCTCCACCCTTTCCCAACGCTTATCCCTGTCCATGGTGTAGTATCTGCCGGCGATGGTGGCGATGCTGCCCAGGGATAGAGATGCCATCACATCTTCCAGCTCTTGCACATAGCCTAGAGCACTCTTGGGAGGAACATCCCTTCCATCGAGGATAGGGTGGACGTAAACATCATTTAGGCCCCATTCCTTGGCAAGCCTGAGAAGAGAGTAAAGGTGAGTATTGTGGCTATGGACCCCGCCATCGGAGAGGAGGCCTATCATGTGGAGCTTGTGGCCTTTGGCCTTATCCATGGCCTGGCCTATTACGGGATTCTCTCCAAGGGATCCATTCTCCACGGCCAGGCTGATCCTGGTGTAGTCCTGGTAGATCACTCTTCCTGCGCCGAGGTTGAGATGCCCTACCTCGGAGTTTCCCATCTGGCCTTCGGGCAGGCCCACCGCCAGGCCCGAGGATAATACGGCGGTATTCGGATATTTTGAGAAAAACCCATCGATATTGGGCTTTTTAGCGGCGGCTATGGCATTGCCCTTTACCTCGGGGCTTATTCCAAAGCCATCCATGATGATGATCACTAACGGTTTCATTTGGGCACCTTGGACATTCAATGACGGACCGGTTAAATAAAACCTAACCCTCGTGGCCGAACCTTCCTACCAGGGGCACGAAGGCCACGGCCATGAGCCTCTGGGTAGTGCTACCGTCCTCCTTGGTCACCAGGACCAGCTCCTGGTAATAGGATCCCACGGGCACCGCCATCTTACCGCCCTTGGCCAGCTGATCCATTAAGGGCTTTGGCACCTCGGGGGCGCTGGCGGCGACGTTGATCCTATCGTAGGGCGCATATTCCGGCAGCCCAAGGCTTCCATCGCCCTGTACCACGGTCACGTTTTCTATCCCTGCGGCCTTGAGGTTCTCACCGGCCATCTTCACAAGCTCAGGGATTATCTCCACCGAGTAAATGTAGCCTGTGGAACCCACAAGCTGCGCCATGACCGCAGCATGGTACCCGCTACCGGCGCCGATGTCGAGTACTTTCATGCCCTCGCGGAGGTCCAGAAGCTGGACCATGATGGCCACCATGTGAGGCGCTGAGATGGTCTGGCCGTGGCCTATGGGCAGAGGCATATCGGCATAGGCCAGAGATTTACACGCATTTGGAACAAAGAGCTCTCTATTTACCTTCATCATGGCCTGCAGAACCATCTCGTCCACCCTGCCCTTCATCCCCTCGAAGAGATTCTCATGGCTCAAAGCTCCCTACCCCACAACCTCACTATATCCTTAGCCTCGGCCCTGTCCGCAAACCCTTCGCCCCTGAGCTTCATCTTAACGATCTTGAACTTGATTCCGTTAGCCTCAATCACCTCTCCAACCTCGAAGGCATCTGCGCCGGGGACCGGGATCTTCATGGATCTGGTCATCCCGCCCCTATAGATGGAGATCTTCAGTTCTACTCTATCCACAGCCCGGGCCCAGACGGTTTCCACATCCTTTGCCTGTGCCTGCTGGAGCCTGCGACCCTTAGATTCCAAGGAGGAAATCTCAGTCACCATCACGCCCTCCGCCACATCGTCCACCAAAAGATCCTGGCCCACCTTTAGAAGATCGCCCTCTGGGAGGTTGATGTAACAGCTGACGGAGGTCTCCCCCCGATTCACCACTGCCCTGAGGTTGGCAAGCCGCTCCCTAACGGCTTGCACGGGGTGGACGGTGCTGCATTCTGCGCATCTAACCAAGTTCTTCTGCCCCGCCTTGACCAGGGCATGCTCAGTGTCCTCGCCGCATGTTGGGCAGAAGATCGTTTCTTCCGGCATGGACTAGATATTTTTACCCCAACCATTAAAGTTTGATCGCTTTCGATCTGGGGTCTTCGCGAAGGAGGTCCAAGATCCAGGTTTAATATTAATTCGGTTATTGCCGCTACAGCCTTTTCCCATGAAAATATGGGAAAAATTTTTAAGTATGACATACTACTAGCTGCCATGAGACCCTCAGAGGAAATGGACTTTGCGGATGAAGAGGAATGCTTTTCCATTGCCGAGAGCATGATAGAGGAGATAGATGCATTCGATTGCCCAAAAGCTGGAAGGTCCAACGGCCATGCCAAGAGAAGTCTTCTAAGGAAGGTAAGAATGGCAAAGCAGATGGGCCAAAGCGTAGTTTAGACCTTGGTCAGTCAACGTCTTGAAGCCCTTTTTATTTCATATCTTTACAATGGTACTTAATGGCAGAAATATCCGATGATGCCCCTCTCGTTAAGATCCTTCATTGCTATTAGCCTGAAAATCATTTATAGATATACATAAATAGTAAAATATCACAGATAAACCGCCGTGGTATACCTGTATAATAATTAATATTTAAATTAGGTATACGGCTCCCTTGATGAAAAACTATATATACCAATTTAATAAGTAAAAACTCCTGTGGACTCTAAAGGGAACGCTGATCTGGTCTCAGCCCCCGAGCTGAGATGCGATCTCCAGAGGCTGAACCGGACGCTCCAGGCGGCTCACAGGAGCTCCATCGACGTCAGGAATAGCTATGATTTCTACGTCCTGGCCTACAAGGAGTACAACAAGGGCAATGTGCCCGATACCTATCTCTACTGCGATAGGGCCAAGTACGAGCTCACCAACGCTGTGAACGAGGCCAAGATGAACTTCAAGGGGTGGAGGGTGCACAGCCTGCGCACCATCTCCTTCTTCTTCAGGCTCTACGGCCTCTATGCCATAATCTTCGGCATCATCTCCGCGTTGGTCTTTGGCGAGCTCACCTACTGGTACTCGGATACGCAGGTCCTGGGCGTTCCCCTCTGGGCCCCATTCTTCGCGGGGCTCGGGTCCTCGGCCCAGGTGCTGACGGGAGTCATAGACGACCTGCGAAAGGAAGGGTTGGTTGTCAGGTACAAGAGGTTCTGGTACATGGCAGTTCCCCTGCTCTCCACCATCTTTGGCTATGTAGTATACCTCCTATTCATAGGTTGGTTCTCGGCATTCAGCGTTGGGTCCCAGGGATCGACCTTCACCACCATGTTCGTCTGCTTCCTTACGGGCTTCCTGACTAATTGGCTTATCAATAAGCTGTCTAACTTATCCAGGGATCTCTGAGCCGGACCCCAGGTCTAATTAGACCCAGCGTTTCCATTTTCGAGAGTTCAGCACCGTCCAAACATGCTGTTTTGAGGCCATTTACGTCCAGATGAGGCCTGGCGCGGAGTCAGCAATTATATTAAATAGTGAGCTGACCTTTTGGTGTTTAAATGCAACTAGGCGTAGGAGTTATGAGACCATCAACTCTGATAATTTGCTTTCTCGAAAGCCATCCATCGCCAGGCCAGAAAAGCGCCTCCGGTGAATCGCCGACAGCAAACCTTCAGCAGGATGTGAAGGCCACTGGCATCACAGAGAGCGGCACAGCCAACGTCACCGCTCTCATACCGCGCAAGCTGCTCTTCGGCAATCCTGAGAAGGCGAGAGTTCAGATAAGCTCCAATGGCAGATGGATAAGCTACCTTGCTCCCATCAAAGGCGTTCTAAACACCTAGATCGCCGATCGCCCCCGATGGAGAACATTTCCCAGGCAAGGCCGGT
>DAXJ01000103.1:18468-29957 GCA_002506335.1 Methanosaeta sp. UBA114 | reverse complement strand
ATAAGCTAAACTATCTATATTTAACTCTTTTAGCCATGTCACTAGGATCTCTCAAAAAGTGGTCCCTTTGGAACCCGCGTACTACGCTTAGAGATCTGACCATTACTGCGACACAATAGAACAGACTAGAAACAAAAGGAACCCGTCCGGGTGTTAGAGCACCCGGACAGAAAAAGGTATGATGAATATGTCAGAACTAGCTCTGCCCAGTACATATAGTTTACCCGGGCTTGGAGCATTCACGGCGGTGCGTCTCGGAAATTTCAGGGGCGTGCGACGTTGGACAACATCCACATGCAGATCTTGCAGCGGGTCCGAGACTGGCCTGGATCAACTCCCTCACAGATATATGCGCGTTTTTGCTCTTTACTTACGGGCGTAGTCTTCGGGCGCACCCAACCAGCGGCGACAAACACCGAAAAAGGCTCCACCGCCGCTAATGCAAACCGTTAGCCTGCTTCGTGAAAGGCAATCTTTTAATAACAGGTACTCCGGTATTCCCCAAGCCATACCGGAGGAATCCATGCCCAAGGTTACTGTGGACATACCCCAGCACATAATAGATGACGTGAACACCCACGTCGGAGGCGGAAAGAAGTTCGTAAGCTTCTCCGATGCCGTAAGGACCGCCTTGAGGAAGATGCTCGACCAGTTGGATGAAGTTGATAGAAGAAGGGGGCGGTCTGAGTGAAGCTTGGACTTCTATCTGAATTTGATGCTGCCCACCACCTACCGGGCTACCAGGGGAAGTGCGCCAGGGTCCACGGCCACACCTATAAAGTCGAGATCATGGTGGAAGGACCTGTGGGAGACGATGGCTTCGTCATGGATTTCTACCAGGTCAAGAAATACTTGAACTCGGCCTTGGAGGAGATGGATCACAAGGACCTGAATTATATTCTTCCCAATCCGACGGCTGAGCTGATCGCCGATAGGCTTTTCAAACGTTTGAAGGAGGACCTAAAGGGCACGGTGGTAAGCCTGGTATCCTTGAAGCTCTGGGAAGGGAAGAATAAGTGGGCCATGGTGGAAAGATGAAGACGAAGGGGATATGGGGATGATGGCAAGAGAAGGCACCCTGGGAGAGATATTCTCCAGCATCCAGGGAGAGGGACCCCTTATCGGCAGAAGGCAGATCTTCGTGAGGATGGCCGGCTGTAACCTTGACTGCAGGTATTGCGATACCGCGGAGTTCAGAGCTTCGGCGGATGTGTGCATGGTGGAGATCCCTCCGTCATCTGGCAGATACAGGGTTATTAGAAATCCCCTAAGCCCCGGCAAGGTACTGGAGGAGATCTCCAATCTCAGGAGCCCCGGGCTTCACAGCATCTCCATTACCGGCGGCGAGCCCTTGCTCCAGCCCACCTTTGTTAGAGCCCTGGCTAATGGATGTAAGGAGATCGGCCTTGAGGTTTACCTGGAGACCAATGGTTATTCATCAGAGCGCTTTGGGACCCTGGCCGAGGTCTTGGACTATGCCGCCGTGGACATAAAGCTCAAGAGCCACGGGTCCTGCGACCCAGAAGCCTGGCCGAATCTGCTGGAGAATGAGATAGAGTGCCTGTGGATCGCAGGAAAGAAAGAGGTCTCCTCCATAGCCAAGATGGTGATCCTCCGGGGTACAAAACCTGAAGAGATCGAAGCAGCTTGCCAGCGCCTGGAAGGCCTGGAGGTATTCCTCTCCCTTCAGCCGGCCTCGGGGGCAGAGAAACCCTCTTCCAGGGAGCTCCTCCAGCTCCACGAGGTCGCATCTAGGCACATGGACCCTGAGATGGTGGCAGTGATCCCCCAGGCCCACAAGATCGTGGGCATGCGTTAGGGAGTTTCGCTGCCAGGCTTAAGGGGCGGTATGAGGTCGCTGGGCTTGATCTCAGAAGGATCTTCAGTGCTGTTCTTCATCTCCTCGGCAATCTCCTTGAGCCGGGCCTGATATGCAGCATTATACCTCTCCTTCCGCTCGTCCCACTTGTTGACGGTTTTGTCCAGGGCCTCGAACATGTATTTCTTGGCCTCGTTTATGGTCTCAAGGTCGCCTCTGAGCACCAGAAGCTCCCTTTCCACAACCTCGCCCGCGGTCCCTGTCATGTCCACCTTGGCATTCCTTCTCAACACGTCCACGTCAAACTTCTCCACCATATCCATTATGACGGAGATGGGCATGCCCAGGGGTATGGCCAGATCGTAAAGCCCGGTTAAGTCCTCTTTGGGAGCATCGCCCTTGGGGTCATTCACCGGGGTCCTTTTATCGGGAGCATCCATGAAAACATCACTAGCGAAACTCTTATTGCACGGATTTAAGCCTGTCGAAATAGAGATATAGTAACCGATAGTTAATAGGCGCTAGATTATGTCCAGCATTATTAGGACGGCCCTCCTTATGGGAGGCCTCACAGGCCTCATGCTGCTCATAGGAGGGGCCCTTGGGGGAAGGGGCGGCATGTTCATCTGCCTGATATTGTCAGTGTTGATGAACTTCGGAGCTTATTGGTATAGCGATAAGATAGTTCTCAGCACTTACCACGCCAGGGAGGTGGGACCTGAAAGTGCCCCTGAGATCTACGGCATAGTCAGGAACCTGGCTGAGAAGGACGGCCTCCCCATGCCCAAGGTGTACGTGGTGGACATGCCTCTGGCCAATGCCTTTGCCACGGGCAGGGACCCTGCCCATGCAGCCGTGGCCGTGACCACGGGCATCACCAGCGTGTTGAATTACGACGAGATAGAGGGAGTCATAGCCCACGAGCTGACCCACGTCAAGAACAGGGATACCCTAATTAGCGCAATGGCCGCAACCCTGGCCGGAGTCATAACCTTCCTGGCCAACATGGCCCAGTGGGCCCTCATCTTCGGGGACAGGGATGACAACGGCAACGGCAACGCCTTGGGGGCTCTCTTGACGGCCATAATGGCACCTATAGCCGCGACCATTATTCAACTGGCCATATCCAGGGGCAGGGAGTACGATGCCGACGCCGGCGGCGCCAGGCTTACAGGCAGACCCATGGCTCTGGCCCGCGCCCTATCCAAGCTGGAGGGGGCGGCAGGATCCACCCGGGCCAAAGCGACGCCCTCCACCGCTCACATGTTCATAGTGAACCCCCTCAAAGGGGCAAGCTTGGCCAACCTCTTCTCCACCCACCCTAGCACCCAGGATAGAATCAAGAGACTCACCACCATGGAGGAAGGGAAACTGTTATAAACTGGATGGGCTATGCCCTGGTGCGGGTTGGGCCCGTAGCTTAGCTAGGTTATAGCGCACGGCTGATAACCGTGAGGTCACGCGTCCGAATCGCGTCGGGCCCACATCCTTTTAACCTAATTTTCTAACGATATTTTATAGGGTTTTCAAAAATTGGAGGGGTTTCATCCCCGAGATGCGCCCTTCTGGCAGGAGCCACTAAACCCATAGAAGCCCTGTTCGAGCACCAGGGTAAAGGGCCAAAGATCTGTCGCGTACTGCAGAGCCAGGGATGGGAATGAAAGGCCTAATATAATTTGGAAGACCCATTTAAATCTCCTCTGTCAGAGCCAAAAACGCTCAGCTTCACCCTAGGGAATGGCAATCAAGGGCAGATACGCCCCATCGGGAGATCTCAAAACCCCAAAACGATCCTCGGGCTTTTTCAGATATCGGGGTGAGGATACTGCTCTAAAGCCGCAGCCACTGGGCATGCCTGGGTCGAAATACTATCGCTTGATTTTTTAGGGCCAATCCGCCCCGATTCAAAACGTTTATCAGCATAAACCGGTTTCTGACCACCTAATGACTAAGAGATCTGTGGACAGGAAGGAGAAAGAAAATAGGGCATCCAGGCAGCTACTGGATAGAGCGCCCCATGAAGGGGCAGCCTCGGCACCTGAACCGAGAGAGGAACCATCCGGACCATCGCTACCGTCCGTCAAAGAAGACTATTACTGGTATACGGGCGTTGTTTTGGCTTTCCTCTTCTCGTTCTACCTCAGGGCCATTGTACCCTGGTCCAGGGTATTCACAGGCGGCGACATGGTGACCTTCAGCAGCGAGAGCGATGCTTGGTACCACATGATGCTCGCCAAGAGCACCGTCATGAACTTACAGCGCCCCTGGTTCGACCCCATGACCTACTTCCCCCACGGAACCAGCATTCACTTTGGCCCTCTCCTGGATTGGGGCATAGCCCTGGTATCTCTTATCGTAGGCTTAGGCCATCCGAGCACCCACACTATAGATGTGATAGGGGCCTTGGCCCCAGCGGTTCTAGGTGCCCTCCTGGTCTTCCCGGTCTACGTCATAGGCAAGGAGCTGGGAGGCAAGAGCTGCGGTCTGATCTCCGCCCTGATGGTGGCGGTGCTGCCGGGCCAGCTCTTCTCGCGAACCACCCTGGGGTTTACCGATCACCACGCCGCTGAGATCTTCTTCAGCGCCCTTACTATGGCCTTCTTCCTTCTGGCCATGAGATCAGGAAAAGATCTGACCTTCAAGGCCCTGAGGTCCGATCTGGCCTCGGTCAAGATGCCCACGCTCTACTCAGCCCTGGCAGGCGTCTCCCTGGGCATGTACATAGACGCCTGGTCCTCAGGATATCTCTTCGAGGGCATCCTCCTCCTGGCCATCATAATACAGGCCATGGTGGATTACATCAAGTATAGGGATGTAGAGTACCTTGGAGTCTCAGGCGCCATCACCTTCCTCCTGGCCATGGTCATGGTGCTGCCCTTCGTCAAGCTTTACAACGGCTTCACCAACTACCTCTACTCATTATTCCAGCCCACCATCCTTCTGGCGGGTATTGCAGCGTGCGTTCTCATAGGATTCCTGGCCCAGGTCCTAAGGCAAAAGGGGCTCAATAAGTTCTACTTCCCAGGAGCCATAGTGGGCGCTTCAGCCCTAGGGATGCTCGTCATGAGCATTATCATGCCCCAGTTCACCGACGCCCTTTACCACGGCTTGAGCATCTTCCAGCCGAGAGCCGGCGGAGCCGCCACCGTGGCTGAGGTGTCTCCCCTGCTCTATCCCCAAGGGATCTTCTCTCTGGACACCATCCAGGGCTACTTCCCAGGGCCCATGTTCGGGAGAACCTACATAGTCTGGCTCTCACCCTTCTTCCTGGCCATACTGGCCATGGCCCTCATGCTCATGCGCTACGCCAAGGACCAGAAGCCCCTTTACATGGGCATGATGGTCTGGTCGGTCATCATCCTTTTCCTGACCCTGGCCGAGAACAGATTCTCCTACTACTACGGGGTCAACGTAGCAGTTCTGACAGGTTTCCTGGTGGTCTGGGTTCTCCAGGAGCTGGGTCTGGACAGCACCCACGTAAACCTGAACTTCAAGGGTCGTTCCAAGGACCTGATCGACAATGGAAAAGTAGCAGTATCAGCGATAGTACTCTTCGCCCTTATCATCTATCCGAGCATTACCTTGAGCCTGGCCTCGGGGCTATACGCTACCGGAGGACCTGACTCAGACTGGCTCACATCCACCGCCTGGCTGGTGAACAACACCCCGGACCCGGGCATGGATATCTACAAGATCTACGGTAAGCCGACTGATGAGAAGCCCTTCGCCTACCCAAGCACGGCTTATGGAATCATGTCCTGGTGGGACTACGGCCACCTGATAGAGACGAATGGGCATAGAATACCCAACGCCAACCCCTTCCAGCAGGGAATAGGCAGCACTACCAGAAATATCGCGGGAGCCTCACCATTCTTCATAGCTCAGAATGAGTCGACCGCTGAGAAGGTGACGGCCGACTTGGATACGACCAAGTCGCCCTACACGAACACCAAGTACGTGATGATAGATATCCAGATGGCCTCTTACAACGAGAAGTTCCACGCCATGGCCTCCTGGTCTGGTGTATCCCCAAGCAAGTACTACGGTGCATTCTACCAGCTGCAGGGAGACACAGCCAAGCCTATCTTCGCCCTGCGTGCCCCGTACTTCCAGACCATGTCCTCGAGGTTGTACTACTTCGACGGATCCGAGACTCCGGTGGGCCAGTCCTTCGCCATAAAGTACAAGCTTATGGAGCAGGATGGCAACACCTTCAGCGTCGTAACCGATCCACCCTTGATCTCCAGTAACTACATCGAGCTTCAGAACTACATCAAGCAGGCCGAGAGCGAGGGTTGCAGAGCCGAGATAATAGGCAATAGTGCTCCCACCGCCATGACCTCAGCCATACCTCTGGAGGCCCTGCAGCACTTCCGCCTAGTTCATGAGTCCGAGAACACGGTGACCTACGACGGCCAGAAGTTCGTCAAGACCTTCGAACACGTCCCAGGAGCAGTGGTCACTGGCATGGCAGCCCCTGGAGCCAAGGTAAGCGCAACGGTTAACGTGCTTACCAACCAGCAGAGGCTCTTTGAGTACAAGCAATCCACTACCTCCGACGGCGGCGGCAAGTTCGCTTTGGTTCTGCCTTACTCCACAGAGGGACCGTCACTCACCGGAACCCACTTCGATACCATGCCGATAGGGCCATACCAGCTGAACCTCGGTGGCAAGACCTCCGCGCTCAAGGTGCCCGAAGAAGCAGTGATGTCAGGTAGCACCATCCGGGTGAGTTAATGCTCCTTGAGGAGATGAGCTGGCCTGAGATCCAGGCTACACTGGAGAAGACAAAAACGGTAATATTGCCAGTAGGAGCGACCGAGGAGCACGGCCCCCACCTCCCTGTGTTTACGGATACGATCGAGGCAGTCGAGGTGGCCAAGGAGGCGGCCAGAAGAACGGGAGTTCTGGTGGCCCCCGAGATTCCTTACGGTATATGCAGGAGCACTAAAGGCTTCCCAGGGACTATAACCATAGGCTTCGATGCCCTCCGGCTCTTCGCCCACGACGTGCTCATCTCCCTCAACGATACGGGCTTTAACAAGATCATGGTGCTCACGGGCCACGCCGGGGGCCAGCACGTCTCGGCCCTACAGGAGGCCTGCCAGAACGTGGTGGCGGAGAGGGATGTTCTAGTCAGCCTGGTATCCCTCTTCGATCTCATAGATAACTCCATAGTCGAGGCCCCTAACGACGGCCACTCAGGGGAGATAGAGACCTCTCTTATGCTGGCCTTGAGGAAGAACCTGGTCAAAGGAAAACCCCAGTCCAACTACCCATCCAGGCCAGGGTTTTTAATCCTGAGGGACGTTCGGCACCTCATGGGCAACGGCATCATGGGGGATCCCAGCCGGTCCTCCAGAGAGAAAGGCCTGACCTTCTTCGAGATGGCAGTCCAGGGCACCATGAAGGCCCTGGAAGAGATGAACAAGCACTTTAGTCAGTAAAGAGCCTTTTCTTATCACCCGTAGGCAGGACCGGAGGCGCTTTATCTAAAAAGGCGTCTTTCACCCACGCCTGATTATTGAGAGGATCATCATGCTGTCAGAGATCGATTCCAAGGTAATTAAAGCGATAATAAAAGGCGCTACCATCCCTCAGGAGATAGCTGAGGAGACATGCGCCAAGGTTGAGGCGGTAAGGGCGTCGGCCGATGCCCTGGCAGAAAAAGGGCTGGTCAAGGTTTCCAAGTCCATAGAGGAGACGGCTGCCCTGACAGAGGAAGGAAGAAGGTATGCGGATGAGGGGCTACCTGAGCGCAGGCTCCTAGGGATGGAGGGAACTTCCTTGTCTGAGCTAAAGGACCCGTCCTTGAAGATCGGCCTGGGATGGCTGAAGAGGAAAGACTGGGCTGCCATCGAGGGCGGAAAGATTGGATCCAAGGGAGAGGCTCCTCTAGGCGAGGATGAGATGGCCTTAAAGATCCTTCTTCAGGGGCCAAAGAAGACCACGGAGATAGATAAAAAGGCTCTAGCGGCCTTGAAGAGCAGGGGCCTGGTTATCATTTCCACATTCAAGTCCTGGAGTTACGAGGTCACCCTCGAAGGTTCCAAGGCTGCTGCTGAGATCGGTGAAACCGCCGCGGAGATGATAGCCCAGGTCACTCCGGAGATGGTTAAATCCGGCCAGTGGGAAGGCAACTGCGTAGTCCTGGGCGGAAAGCACTACTGTACCAGGCCGTATGATGTCACCCTGGCCGCTGTGAGGATCTATCCCGGAAAGGAACACCCCTACCAGCGCCTCATAGATAGGATGAGGGAGATCATGCTGGAGATGGGCTTCACCGAGATTAGAGGTCAAATAATTCAGTCCAGCTTCTGGAACTTCGATGCCCTCTTCCAGCCCCAGGATCACCCGGCCAGAGAGATGCAGGATACCTTCTATCTATCGACTAAAGCCCTGATACCCGACTTCACCAAGGTAAAGGAGATGCATGAGTGCGGCGGGGACGTCGGGTCCACCGGCTGGGGTGGATGTTGGAGCCCGGAGATCGCCAGCCAGGAGGTTCTCAGAACCCATACAACCTCTGTGACAATAAAGTACCTGGCCGATCACCCCGAGCCCCCGGTCAAGGCTTTCGGCATAGACAGAGTTTACAGGAGGGAGGCCATTGACGCCACCCACACCCCAGAGTTCGAGCAGCTGGAAGGCATCATCATGGACAGAGATGTGACCTTCGCGAACCTCCTAGCAGTATTGAAGGAGTTCTACGCCAAGATGGGCTTTGAGGAGGTGAGGTTCAGGCCGGGATACTTCCCCTACACCGAGCCTAGCGTGGAGCCCGAGGTCTTCATAGATGGCCTAGGTTGGGTGGAGCTTGGAGGAGCAGGAGTCTTTAGGAGGGAGGTGACGGCGCCCTTCGGCATAGACTACCCAGTCCTGGCCTGGGGACTGGGAGTCAGCCGCGTGGCCATGTTAAAGCTTGGACTCAAGGACTTGAGGCTGCTCTATCAGCCGGATATTCAGTGGCTCAGGGAGATGCCCATATCCCTCAGGATGTGAAGTAGATGCCCGTAGTTAGGTTGTATTATGAAGATCTGGAGGAGCTGGTGGGCGCTTCCAGGGATGTCATCTTAAGCAGGCTCCCCATGATGGGAGCTGATATCGGAAAGAAAGCCGAAGAGGCTTATGTAGATGTAGAATTCTTCCCGGACAGACCTGATCTTTACAGCGTTGAAGGTGTTTCCAGGGCCCTTAAGGGCTTCCTCGGAACCGATGTAGGCATTCCCCAGTACGATGTTCATCCCGGAAGGGTCGTCCTTGAGGTTGACCCCTCGGTCAATGCGGTCAGGCCTCTCATCGCCTGTGCCGTGGTCAGGGGCCTTGAGTTCTCAGGCCCGGCCATAGAGTCCCTCATGGATCTCCAGGAGGATCTCCATTGGGGCCTGGGAAGAAACAGACGCAAGGTAGCCATTGGAGTCCATGACATATCCAGAGTTGAGCCACCCTTCAAGTATCTAGCCGAGGACCCTGAGAGGAAGTTCGTGCCCCTGGATTTCACCGAGGAGATGACCATGAGGGATATGCTGATAAAGCATCCCAAAGGCACCGGCTACGGACACATCCTGAAGGGCTTTGACAGCTATCCTCTCATAGTCGATGCCAAGAACAGGGTCCTGTCCTTCCCGCCTATCATCAACGGCGATCTGACCAGAGTTGAGGAGGACACCCACGACCTCTTCATAGATGTAACGGGCACAGATCCAGTGGTCCACAAAGCTCTGAACATCGTGGTCACGGCCCTGGCCGAGCGCGGAGGAAAGATTGAGAGCGTACTGGTCAAGAGAAAGGAGGGCGACTTCGTCTCCCCTAACCTCACCCCTGCCAGGTGGATCATCAACTGTGCCGAGGCCAACCGCCTCATAGGTTTCGATCTCCCACCCCAGGAACTGGCTGCAGCCCTGGAGAGGATGAGGTTTGGGGCCAAGGCCAACGACCAAGGAGTAGATGTCGAGGTGGAGGTCCCCGCCTACCGCGTGGATATAATGCACTCCTGGGACATCTTCGAAGACGCAGCCAAGGGCTTTGGGTATGAAAACCTGACCCTGGAGCTGCCTAAGACTGTGACCGTAGGCAGGCCCCACCCAATAGAGGCCAGGAAGGCGGAGATCAGGGATATCATGACCGGCCTTGGGTATCTAGAGGTCCTGCCATTCACCCTGACCAGCGAGAAGGTCCAGTTCGAGCATATGAGGAGGCTGTCTTCAGGGGAAATCCGGGTGCTCCATCCAATAAGCGAGCTCCACACCATCCTCAGGACCACTATCCTCCCAAGCCTCCTGGAGATCTTCGCCCTGAACCAGCATCATTCCTTGCCCCAGAGGATCTTCGCCGTGGGAGAAGTAGTTGAAAATAGAAAGACTAAGCTGAACCTTGCATTCGCCTCCATCCACAGCTCAGCCAACTTCTCAGAGATACGATCGGTCGCCGATGCCGTGCTCCAGGAGATGATGATCAAGGCTGGCATAGAGCTGTCTAAGGATGGGGCATTCCTGCCCGGAAGAGCTGCGGATATCATCGATGGTGAGAAGACGATTGGTGTCCTCGGAGAGGTTCATCCTGCAGTTTTGAGGAACTTCGGCCTTGAGCAGCCTGTCGTGGGCTTTGAGATGAGGTGGGATGAGCTCTGAGAGTTCTTGCACTGGCGGATGTCCACGGAAGGGTTGAGGCCCTGGAGAGCATACCTGAAGAGGCGAGAAAGGCAGACCTGGCCGTGGTCTGCGGCGACCTCCACGATGGCGGAAGCGAGATGGAGGCCATGACCGTGATAGAGACCCTGGGAGATCTGGGGCCATCTATCCTCATAGTTCCTGGAAATATGGACCCCAGGGGCTTTGCAGTCAGGCTCTGGGAGAAAGCGGGGTTCTCGGTTCTACACAAGAGGTCACTGGAGATCATGGGAACTGGCTTTGCGGGCCTTGGATGCGTGGTGGCCTCTGACCCCAGGAGGTGGAGGGATGAGAAGCGGTGCTACCACAGTGATGATGAGGTTTACAGGTCCATAAAGGAGGCTTTTGAGAAGATATCGGCCTTTGGGCAGAGGGTCATCGTGACTCACCAGCCGCCCAGGGGCATCCTGGACAGGGCCTTTGATGGCGAGGCCACCGGCTCCCTGGGACTGAGGAAATTCATAGAAGAGTTCCAGCCCGACATCCTATTTTGCGCCCACATCCACGAGGCCAGAGGAGAGGCTAGGCTCGGAAGAACCCTGGCAGTAAATCCGGGGGAGATGAGAAAAGGGCTCTTTGCCCTGGTGGACCTGAATCTGATGGATAAAGATGCTGAAACTACAGCTCCATCCAGGGTCGTCTGGTTTGGCCCGGGTTCCAGGGGTGGATGGCAGAAGGAATAATTTATCAGTAGTTATATTCTCTATTAACATGAAGGTCAGGGATCTGCGGAGCTATCCCATCTACATCATCAGGCCGGACGCCCCAGTAACAGAGGCGGTCAGGGCCATGGTGGAGGGCCATAAGGGATGCGTTCTCATTGCCAGGGAAGGCTTGCGGAAAGAGGTGGAGGGTATAGTGATCCAGCACTAAAGCCCTGGATATGCGTAACGGCTGTCGCACCGTAAGTACTGTTACTAGCTCACATCATCGAAGTAATTTTCAGCGGCTCTTTCATTTATTAGCCCTAGTGACTTTGAAGCTTGGTTCGCAGCTGCCTT
>DAXJ01000103.1:14473-18211 GCA_002506335.1 Methanosaeta sp. UBA114 | reverse complement strand
CAGCTGCCTTAATACCTACCTGTCCTATCGAGATTGCGACCTGGTCGGCGGCCTTCTCCAGTTTATTCTCGGCCGCTCTTTCACCCATAAGCCTGATAGATCTTGCTGCCAGGCTCGCTGCCTCGTCCAATTTATTCTGGGCAGCCATTTCGCCCATAATTCCTAGAGAAACCGCTGTCTTGATAGCTGCCCGCTCAAGCCTATTCTCAACAGCTTTTTCTCCCATTAGCCCCAGAATCTTTGCAGCCTCATCCGCTGACGTCTTGATCCTATTCTCGGCAACATATACCCCGATCTGAGCTATTTCATCGATTACTAGATTAGCTGCGTACTCATCTTTCCTTTCTGCAGCCAGCTTTCCTAATCCCAAAAGATGCTCAAAGAGCCTTGATCCTATCTCTTTTTCATGCCGCGACCCATTATAAAATAAGGTCTTTTTCCTAGAGCCAATGGCATCTAAAACATCAGCAAGGGTTCCTTCATCGTATTTATTCATTGAACTGATGGCAATATCGATGATCGGTTGAAACGGGTCATCTTTGTCACCCAATCGCTTTGACGATAAAACGCTGTCTACTTCGATCTTCTGTGAAAGGATCTGGACGATCTTGGAAGGATTGAGCAGGTCCACGACACTGTATATATATATATATATATAATACAATTGCTATAAGTGCGAACATGCCCAGCTGGATAGCAGCCGTGATGCTGCCCTCGATACTGCTATCAGCCTCATCTGTGATCACCTTCAGTACGCATAGGCCATAACATATAGAGTAAATATATATGGCCATGATGATCCAGAAATCCGGGTAATTTTTGAACAGATCAATAGCTCTGGAGGAATAAGACGCTGCGACCAGGGTAGCTCCCATCAGGCTAAGAGAGACCACCACAGCAATGATGGCAGCCTCAGCTGTAACTAAGGTACCAACGACTGATCTAGCGCTTTCGGTGCTAGTGAGGGAAAGCAGGAAAGGCATACGAGAAGAGGCACCCAGGACCAAACTATATAAAAGTAGGTAAATTAAAACTCTCTTTATCCAAAGATCGGTGTTTCTGCCAAATACGACATCGTGCGGCTCATCATACAGGTACGACTCATCGTGAGACATCTGGTAAGGGCGCGTATACGCCATAGACTAGTTATAGTTTTTGGAGTGAGATACTTGTTGATTCGGAGGAAAACACATCCTGCCACGTAAGCGCGAAGGGTGACAGCGGCCAAAGAATGGGCTATCATCGTGGCTCATATCCTGCAAGCACATGAAGAAGTATTTGGTGATTAAGCATTCTCGAGCGTTTCTAAAACCCTTGTTTTTGCCATAAAACATGTTTATATAAAAATCTTGTTTTCAAGAGTTCATGATATTAACGGAATCGAATTCAAGACATCAGACCTGCGCGTAAATAGAAAAACAAAGATTTATCAGGGCTTGATTTGTCTCGTTGGTTATTGGGGTTAGAGACTGCTGCAGTGTAGTTGCAACCATTCTCATAAAGTCCGACCGAAATCAGAGGGCTGTGAGTAGGCCAAGGATGCGTAAAAGAAAGGAAGAGTATGGATATCTCGAGCAAAAGGACCTTTGAAGGCGGTCACCTGCTCCCTGAATACATTTAACTATGAAAGTTAGATGACGCAGAGTTTAAATACTGATAGGTCAGAGTCTATTGCTGGAGTCGAGGTCGCCTAGCCTGGTATGGCGCAGGTTTGCTAAACCTGTGTCCCTTCGGGACCCGTGGGTTCGAATCCCACCCTCGGCGCTCTTTTACTGGTAAAAGGGGAATCATACGTTCCTATTCCCTTTAATGATAAGCGGCTATTAACCATAGAAAAGCAGGATAATTGTTATCAAAGGTGAGGGGATTTCATCCCCCTGCATGTTCCTGAGCCTGAAGCGTAGAAGGCAAAGTGGTAGATGATTAGCAGGGTACATCGGCCAAAGACGCTTCCTTTGGCCTTATCCTCTTCCGAGTCATCGCGCCTCGATCTGGAGACATCGGGCCGCGTGCCTAACTCTCCATCTATGCGCTTACTCATATAGCGCCTTTAAGGAAGCCCTTTCTCTGAAGGTAATCGACCTGAGGCCCTGTATACCTCCAGACTACGTCCGCCTTTTCTGTCTGGAACTCCCACGGGACTATTATGACCACGTCCCCCTCCCTTATCCAGACTCTCTTCTTGAGCTTCCCCGGAATCCTGGCCATCCTGGTGACGCTGTCTAAGCCCCTGACCCTTAACCGGTTGGAACCAAGGAGAGTCTCTACGTAGCCGAAGATCTCCCCATCCTGCTTGCGCGGTAGGCGGACCCTGGTTACGACCGCTACATCACCGCTATTCTTAAACCGTCTATTCTGCAGTATAACACCTCTAATCGCAAGTGAGACCCATTTACGCCCGGAATATTCACTCCTTAGCTCAAAAGGGGAACTCTACCTACCAGTTAAACCTCACGCATGATAGTTAAAGGTTGTGTAGGAAAATCTGGTTGAATTGACTCACACGTACCCTCCTTTTTTTATTTACAAGAAATGATATACAAACGATAAAAACGCGCTCAAGCATAAAGAATACACGATCGCCCCTAAAAAACCTGGTTTTCATTACAAAACTAACGCGTGCGCAAATATGTGCGGCTCTAGGTTCTTAGTGAAGAAGGAGGTTTATAGGAGTGACCGCCAGAGACTCACCCGGCTCGAGCAAGGTGGCTCCACGAGTCACCCCACAGGGAAAGAAGACAGAAGCCAGAACAGAGAGACTTAAAGCCATTCTTAAGCGCTGTGGTGGGTCTAGAACTTTTACTCAACTCCAGAAGGATCTGGACCTATCTCCCTCCGAGTTTACGCGCCTTGTGGCCACCCTGGACGAGCGATCTTATGAGTTACATCGCAAACCTGGAGGGAAGAGAAGGGAAAAGGTGCTCTCTCTAAGGGTTAAGCTTTGATGTAAAATGTAAAAACTCCTTGGAGGACAAGGCAAGATAACCCTCAGTTCACCAAACAAGTATTAGATCTAAGCCGGGCTTGACTTAGATTATACATCACAATTAGATGGTAGTATATCAAGAAAATATCAAGGAATAACCTTCTGTGGACCGATCCTTAGCCATATAGCCCCTCCCACGTTACTCCTCGCCCCATCTCCGGTTTAAGCCTTCTTGTAATATCTCCACAGGAGGGATTTAACGGAGGATAAGGAGATCCTGGGTGAGGTGCTCGCCGAGCCTATCATTGGTCATTTTACCTAATGCCTCGACATTATTCCAAGATGACTTCTCAGTGATCACTGAGGATTTATCACTGGCCTTTGGTCCTTCATCATTGACACCACCAGACCTAGACAGAAAAACGACATCATTAGGCTAAGTCTGCGCTCTAGGGCCGATTATAAGAGATACCACGAAATGAACTTAACGATGCGAGTTATGATGAGCTAAACACATACGCTAAAACAATTAAAGTTTATATAATTGATTAAAAAATGGTTTCAGACCTCTATGAAAGTCAGGCGCATTTCGTATACATCCACCTCCCTTATCTTCTTTATATCAAACTCCATGCTCTCAAAGAGGTTAATCATCGGATTGTTCTCTACCAGAACTTCAGCCGTAAACGCCAGGATTCCTCACGTCTTAGCCAGGTGGGTAGAGATAGGCGAGCAGCTCGTGACCAACTCCTACACTTTGATACCCATCATTTACCACCAGAGCAACGTCTGCAGTAAGCACGTCCCTATTT
>DAXJ01000103.1:0-14211 GCA_002506335.1 Methanosaeta sp. UBA114 | reverse complement strand
ATTTTTGCAGTATGGGATCAGAAGAAGTACACGAAACGTGGGATGGTTTAGATAAAACCAATTAACTAGATCCTCGCGGTTATGGCTCTGTTGCCCATGATCCCCTAACTATCCTATTCTCTTATGTAACCAACGTACCAGATAAGGCAATCTTGGATACATAGGAAATTCAGGAATCGAGCATTTTCATAAACCAAATGAAATTAATTTAAATGAGAATAGCACATGCTTACAAATAACTTGAAAGCTGTGGGATGACTGGTCTGTGAAGGGAGTTATCCTTCGATTTTAACACCACGTCTCTCGAAGAACTCTCTCAAGGCCTCTTCGACTGCCTGGCTTTGAGCACGCGGGCTACTTTTTGTCTGGGCAGTATATACTTTGAGGGCTTTGGTGACTGGTTCGGGTAGTGTCAACGTAGTCTTGGGCATAAACCTTCGTTTATTAAGCCTTAGTTTATATAGGTCATGGTACTTAGACATTTTTACACCAAAAGCTTTTTATTTAAAGATACCGTACTAGAGCTAGAAGCATAAATGGAGACTCAAAAAATGATAAATGAAAATGCAGAGATGACAATGGCTAAGGCCAATGCCAAGGTAATCGCCGATATGGATAAGGCACAAGCTGATTATATGGAGGCAAGAGCAGCGAAGAGGATAGCTGAAGAGATGAAGGTTGCCGATAAATAGAAATGGTGAAATAAAATGTTAAAGAAAATTCTGGGCGCTGAGTGGGCTAAGATCGCTACACAGGCTATGAAAGGAAAGGATGTAATCTTGCCTGACGTTTGCGCAGGCAATTTTCGTTTGCATAAATTTCCAATTCCCGCCCAGAAGAAATAATGGACTGCTTGGATAATTTGCTTTTCCCTCATGAACAGAATGAGAGCTATTGATTGACCCGAAAGAGAACCATGCTGTTTTGGGGAAGAGCTAGGGGATTCCGGACGCAGGGGAGGTAAGAGCAGGCTGTTTATGGAGCCAATGGGGTGGTTTGCTAGCTCTCCTGTGGCCCGTGGAAAATGGCCGGGAAATTTGCGGCCCGAAAACTTTTCACTAAATTCCAAAACGCGGTTTCGTGGACTTTAGAGCCACAACGTGTCGGTTTTTTATTGAGTAGTTGTTAATGGTATCGATTTTTATAGCATGAGGACCGTACCAATCGTCTTGAAGTAGATGTCATCTCACACGTGTATTCCCTGAACTCCCGATCTGGTTCAAAGAGAGCATTTCCAATCGGTTCTGAGAACTACATTCTGACTCCCAACCAGCGAATGGTACCTCTATCCATGTCGGACGACCACTCAATGGAAAATCTGAAAAGTGAGACAGAATCTTATCCTCAAGATCAGCCGTCTCATCCACCCACTCATTATTCCGACCAGATGGCAGCTGGTGCCAGATCCTGGCCTTCTTGAGCATTTGGCACTCTTCCTTGTAAATCTTGTGTTTAACACCCTTGATAAATACATAAGTGTCAAACCTATCGACTGGAGTCGATTGCAAAGTAGAGGGCCCATCATGCTTTCTAAGCTACTTATTATAATCCACTTCGCTGATTTACACCGCATCCATCTTCTGCATGGCCACTCGGATCTGGAAGGGTAGCTTCTCATCGTAAATCCTGAAGTGGACGTTCTGGAAACACCTAGCTCTAACGTGTAACCACTGGACACTACCATAATCGCACCTCAGAGCTGTCTGTTCTTGCACCTCCTTCACGAATGCCTTCTGAAAATAATTATGTGCAAGTGGGTTATATACTCTCCAGATCCTGTAGACTGCCACCACATGGTCGACAGTTATTATTTCGTCGTTGCTCGTGCTCGCCGTGCAACAACCTGTCAAGAACTTCTTTATAGGGTGAGCACGATCGTCACGCGTTTCCCCATCTCAATGAATTAGACGTATACGTAAACGCCTGATTCGCTTTGAGCCTCTTGGCGCCTTCTAGCATCCAGTTAAAGACGCCAGATCTCACTTGAAGCAGCTTGGTGGTCAGAGGGGTATTAGCGTTGGTCATCATCTCTCTGTTGAAGTCCACTATGACCCATCTTCCATAGAGCCCGCGGCCCGGTCGTTAGTGGGGGATAGTATGTTGCAGCTGAACACCAGCTTAGCCCTGTTCACGAATCCAAATGGATCCTTGTTCTTCCTTTGAGCAAACAGAGAATCTTCACCGATAGCTGACTTGGAAACGCCGGCGTTCATGAGCTTATCGCTTTCAATATTCCCTGCGAAGTTAGCGATCATCCCATACACCTCAACGCTAGCAAACTTGTCGCTGCGTATGGAATGCAGATGGACCTCAGACACATTCTTAGTGCCCAGTATATTCTTGATCACGACCATGAACACTGTTTTTCCTTGTCCACCCTCTCCTAGTAATATGACAGCCTTATGGATGGGATATCCAGAGATGAGCGGATAGCCAGCCATCTCCTGAAGCAGTACTTCATCTGCCTTACACCTTTGGATGAACTGTGTCCCGTCTGGGCAAATCGCACGTGGATCATAACAGTGCTTGAAAGTCAACCATCACCCCTGAAGAGAAGTGGCTTATGCCTCGGAAAAAAGCCCGGGACACATTAGGCCAGTTGATACCAGATGACAAATCCTAGGGTTACTCCGGCAGCCTGTCTCGTGCTAGGAAGCTAACTCCGTTACAAGTAACGTAGATTCACAATATCTCGGTTCACTGCTAAACCGATACCCTCCGAAACGATTGATTTACGTTTACAGCCTCTCTGAACCGTGCAGTGCCCTAGCATTTCCGAGGAGGGCGTGAATCTCGTGTCTTTTGCCCACCTCCACTCCCCAGTGAGGTAATTCCAAGGACCATTAGCGATGGAATGTCATCTCATCGAACCACCTTGGATCAACACGGCGCGTTATTATATATAGCGTAGATAATTTATATTTTTAGGGTAGTTATATCAGTAACATTCTTATTCAAAGGGTGCATATAATCTGTATGCCTGATAAATTGACAGGGAATGGTGGCTCTATTACTGATAATAATAGCTCTGCCTGTATAGGAGATTGGGAGATTACCGTCTATACAGGTTTATACGGTTTCTCAAGCTGGAAGGGCAGAGCGCTGTTGAAAAAGGAAAGCCGCCTCGTAGGAAGTGCAGATGGGATCTTCGAGACGAATGGAAAGGCGTACCACGGCAATGTTACCATCAATCACAATGCCCGCAACTGGTGCCGGTGTGCAGTTGAAGATCGAGCGGTTGTTACCTTTAGAGGTAAGGGGGTGCTTCTCGAAACTAAAGCTTGATATCGTTACACTGACTATTCAGGCAATTTAACTTCTAGTTATATGCGGCAAAGGGAGGAACTTTGGTGGTCCGACCCCAAACCGATTTCTGACTTAGTAGACTTTTATCGAATTCCACCATGATTTTATAAATAGCCATCTATAATCACGTTCACCTCTTGGGAACTTTCTCCTTTAGGGTACTACGTATTCTAAGGATTGCTTTTACAATTAATGCCTTAGAACCCGACAGGAGGGGGTTATCGGCAGTAGAAGGACCGCTTCAGCGGATCGAGTTCGAGAAGAAGTTACATGACAGGTAGGTGTGACTTCTCGCTCCACCTAATGGGAGAGGGCTTCCTGTTTCATAGATCCAGCTTGCTTTGAACGCTTCAAAGTAGGGGTCGGATCTCTGCAGGCTCTACTCCTCAGTCAGAGGGTGAGTATGTTACGGGCGCTGCGTTTTGATATCTATCCAGCTTTAGACCGCAGACAGGGCAATCGTGAACCCTATCCAATCGATCTTTAGGGACGGTGATACCGCAACCCGAACATCTTTATGACGTGTTTCTTGGGTCAACGAATACAACGCTTTTGCCAGCACTTTCAGCCGTTCCCCGCGTGAACTGCATTAGCCCACCCCAAGAAACATCATGAGCGTGCTTCGCAAAGTTACGGTTTTGGAGCATACCAGGTATATTTAGATCTTCGAATACTATGGTATTGGCAGAGTCTACCGGCGCCCTGGATACTTGATGCAAGACCTCATCTCGAAGGTTAGTTACACGCATACCTATCACAGAGAGCTTATGTTGCGCTTTCTTACGGTTCTGCGATCCCTTGACCTTTCAGCAAAGGGATTTTTGAGCCACCCTCTTCTGCTTTTGGGCCTGAACATAGTATCCAGGATACTCAACATACTGGCCTTCAGAGGTTACTATGACGTGGGCGACACCCAAGTCAACCCCTATAGCTGTTACATGATATACCGTAGCTGGAGCATCGGCATCAGTCATGAATATGACCTACCATGCTACCAGTGCAATCTTTCTTAATGGTACAGGTCTTGACCGAGCATTCGATTTCCCTGTGCTTGAAGACTCTGATAGATTCAATCTTGGAGAGGGATAGCTTAGAACCTCCTAGCTTGAAAACGCCTTGGAGATAGGTAAAAGATTTATACCTACCATTTCCCCTAAATCGGGGATATCCTGGGTCCACTCCAGCCTTAACCCTACGATAGAAAGCTTTGTACGCCTCATCCAACCTTCTAAGGACGTCCTGCAAGACCTGAGAAAAGACGACCTTAAAGTTCGGATTAGCCTTCTTTTCAGCAGTTAGCATAGCCGCTTGGTCTTCGTATGACCTGGGGATGCATTCGGCCCCGTAGGCGACTTTTCTGTCAACTTCGACGACCAGATCTAACTTAGTTGTCTGCCACGTAGTTAGGTGCATCCTGGTCTCGTAGGTGCTTTTCATATATCCTGACGTTCATTTGTGTAGCGCCTTCTTCATCTGGTAGCAATGGACCCCTAATCGCTTATAGCCTATGCTCGAAAGCTGACCAGAGGTAGGTTCGACATTCATCCCATCCATTGAATGGGTTGGGTCTTCTGCCTGCGTTTCTATAATAAGGAATTAACTACTAAGACACCTACTCCAAATAAGGCCTTGTTGCCAAAGAACCTAGACCGTTTATTCGATGCCAGATTGGAGATGCCCGCGATGTATAATAACAGGTAACTGCCCCATTGAGATCCAACTTAGCCGTACATTCACGCCCTAAAGGATCTCACGTACCCACTGTGTTTATGGCCCATTCATCGCCCTTTAAAGCAGAGTTCTTAGAGATCCCGCCTCCATTAACGGTCAAACTACCAGAATTAAAGATAGCCCCTGCGTCTTTTTTGGCGTGATAAGGTGAAAAGAGATTCTTACGGCCACAAGGGCGGCTGGTTTCAGCGAAGCCGCATCCATCAGGTAGGGTGATTTCTTCCATGGAAATACCAGCCACCAAGTTATATTTGTTCTAATAATGCCAGGGCCTCCAGCCACGTAGAAAGACGATAGGTGGTCTTCATGGTAACCATATTCTGCTGGCTGCGATATGGTCACGGCTCTTCATCGATGGAGATCTTACGTTCAGCAGATCAATCTTGATATCTTGATGGCGCTGTAATGTGGCCATGGCCTTTCAGCCATGGATGGTAGCCAGGAAGCGCTCTTCATCAGAAGCGACATACAAGAGGCCACGAAGAAGAGGCGCAGATGAAGCTCAAGGTCATGATAGCGGGCACCAGGGTTCACGAGGTAGGCGTATGGGGTCCCTCACAGAGCAAGCGATTGAGTCAGGCATGTGTTGGGGTTTTACTGTGATCCCATATGACCTCAATGGTCATCAAGAAGGCCCGCAGACCTTAACAGTAACGCCAGAGTCTCCCCCAGGTAAGACGGCTTGTTTAAAACGGGTTGAGAAATTTTAAAATGAATGTCTGTGGCAAAGCACTTGTATACACCTCAATACAAATATGGGATCTACTAAATTATAAAGAGTACTATATAGCTCGCTTTGAGGTATGCAGCCGCTTATCCGACTGGGGGTTATCTTTTGTGGTTGTGAGGTACTGGTTTATAACCCTCGACAATCTATTACATCACTGAGCCAGCACGGATACAATGCCCCTTCCAGCCAAAATACCTGTAGCTGCAGCAATTACAATCCCTCTGGACAGCCCAGCACCATCGCCGGCCGCATAGAGCCCCTCTATAGATGTCTGGAGACATCCATCCTCAACTTCCACCTGTCTGGCATATAACTTGATCTCCGGAGCATACAGGAGGGTGGAGTCGGCGTTCACCCCGGGCACGATATTATTCAAGATCTCTAGGCCCTCTATGATGTCCATAACCACACGTTGGGGCAGGGCCATGGAAATATCTCCAGGAGTGGCATCCTTAAGGGTATTTTCAACAGGGTTCCTTGCTATCCGCTCTTCGGTCGACCTCCGACCTCTGTGAAGATCGCCGAGCCTTTGTATAACCGGCTTTCTCCCTCCGATGGTGCTGACCAGCTTGGCTATGGATATGCCATAAGCTGTGGTGTTCTCCACGGGCTTGGTCAGCTCCAGCCTGACCAGGAAGGCGAAATTAGTATTCTCCGATCGCTGGTCGGTCATGGAGTGGCCGTTGGTAGCTATGAACTCAGGGTATTCCTCCTTGACCACGAAGCCTCCGGGGTTTGTGCAGAAGGTCCTGACAAAATCATCATACCTGCGTGTGACTATGTGGAACTTCGGATCTCTGTTCACTCTAGTGACGGGATCCATAATTATGGCTGGCACCTCTACCCTTACCCCCACATCTAGAGGGCCGTACCTGGCTTTGATGCCGTATCTATCGATGAGGTACCCAATCCATGGCGCTCCCACCCGGCCTACTGCCAGGAGGACCTTTCTAGCCTTCAACCGAGTACCGTCAGACAGCCTGACACCCGAGCATCTGTTGCATTCTACGATCAGGTCCTCCACGCAGGAGTTGAGGAGGAACGTGACACCCTTGCTCTCCAAGTCTTTTTTGAAGGCCGCTATAATCTTAGGGGTCTTGTCGGAACCCATATGTCGCTGCCTTATGGGTATGAAGCGAGCACCGGCGGCAGCAGCCTTTCGCCTGAGTATCTCTACATCGCCATCGGAGGGCTCCAGGACTTTTTCGGGAGCACCGTATCTGAGAAAGGCCGAATCCACCTCCTTGATAAGGTCCCAGGCCTCGCTTCCCGCCAAATGCTCTAGATCGCCTCCTATGGCCGGATGAAGGTTGAGGAGGCCATCGGAAAAAGTCCCTGCACCCCCTACGCCGCACATGATGCCGCATGGATCACAGTGACTGCACTGATCTCTCTTCTTCATGAAGCAGATCCTATTGGATATGTCCTTTCCCTGGTCTATCACTAGAATCTCAGACCTTGTTTTAGAAAGCTCCAGGGCGGCGAACAAGCCTGCAGGCCCAGCTCCTACGATGATCACATCGATCATACAGAATGGTATCTACCTTAATGCTATTTATATAAAGGGGATCCAGGCTAAAGCTTATTTGTTCTACTTATAGAGTCCAAGGAATCTCAGACAGGCCAAAGCTTCTCTGAAGAGATAATCACCATGGTTAGGATCAATGTACCGTGTTACTGTGCCGTGTTACAATTCAATTAAACAGTAACACGCTTCAATTGAATAGAAAGTCGACCAGTTTCTTAACATTGGATATACCAGTAAATACCAACCAAATGTCACTAGATGCTTTGATGTTATTGAGGGTAATGTCTAGCGAGAACCAGTCAAGGTGGTTTTGTGAAAAAAGTGCTCCTTGTGATACTCCTATCTGTGGTAGCCTTAGTTGGTCTAGTATCAGCAGATGGAGGTTATCAAGGCGTCTCTTATAAGACAGGTACGTGTACCATAAAAGGATCCAAAGGTCAATACTCAGATGGATGCTATGATACCTACGTCATCACCAGCTGGATCTACGATCGCTGCAACATTTGCGGAGAGGCGCGCTACCTGGACTGGTACTGCGGTAAATGTGGAGAAAAGCGCTCCATCTACGGCCATTGCTCCTATTGTGAGAGGGGCTATTCATATAGCAGCCGGTCTTCCTGCCCCGTATGTTGCAAGGATATTTACTATGTGGGCACTGCAGCAAGTGCAGCTATCCCCATAATTACAATGGGTACTACGATAAGTGCCGTGCCAAGACCAAGTTCGATAAAACCTGCCACACATCAGACGATAAAAGCGGCTATATGGAGTCTGACGAACATATGGTATCCATGGGCATCAGGCGGGGATCTTTGAATCTGGATCATGAAGTTATATGGGTTAAGAGAAACACAATAGTTTATCAAGAATTTTTTGCTTTAAATTTTCCCATTTTCAAATATCAGATATGAGAAAAACCTTAAAGACGCCTTTGCGTTAACGCTATATTTATAGATGGCGTCCTAAGCAGGGTTCCCTCCAAATAACACCGATGCCAATTATAACAAGCGCTAATTGAATGACAGGAATCACAAAACTATGCCATAACCTATAGATGAATTATTAGATCAGCATGGCGCCAATAACCTGCCAGGGCAAGTAGCATCCATGGATCAAGGCTACCTGTAACCATATTTATATCAAAAATATCAAAAGGAGATATAGATACGCCTGGGACGATCTTCGGTGGCTATAGAGATCCACGTGCTTTGTCGGACTTTTATCGGCCTTATAGTTATAATCCATTAAATCCTCTGGCAATCTCAAAGTAGACGTGCAGATCCTCCAGAACATTGAGGGAACTGAGAAGGGAACCACATGCTCAGAACTCGGCAGACCTATCTAAGATCTGAAGATCCAGAAGCCCTGCCCAGAGCCAAAGCGAGCGCCTGAGTGGAGGCTGGACGATAGATTATTTCATGGTCCCTGGATCTCCCAGAGATAGGTGCCCTTGGACATGGAAAAAAAGGCCACAATAGCTAGGAGCGCCATGGCCATGGAAGCTCTAACTTCGTGGTCAAAATTCGTTAGAGCCCAGAGGATGATGGTGAAAAAGAGCGTTGAAACCACAGCTACGTTAAACGGAGGCAGCCATTTGCCGCCTTCGGTAACGCAGAGATGAGGCATGTAATAGAGGATTACGCTCAAAGCCAAGAAGGTAAGGCTAAATATGGCCAGAGCAATGACCAAAGGCAAGTTACTAGACCTGGCATTTAAGGCGGGCAAAAAGATCAAAAACAACAGAATAACTGCGCCAATTGGTAAAAAATATCTCCTTGCCGTTTCTACCTTATAGTTCGGGTCGTTTGCCACTTTTAATACCTCCAACTGCAGGACAGACGGCTCTTACCACGCCACCTACCAAGGTCAACGTTTCGCCTATCGGACTTGATTCCTGACTTTAATGTTTATTTCTTGGATATAAAATAGATTGCTCCGATAGATCATTTAGGAGAGACTCAGGTCTAATCCACTCCATTCCACTGGAGGGGTACAACCCATGCCTACTACCGTACTGCTTATTAGGCTATAATGTTTACATATGATAAATGCCTAAGGTGTCTCGTCGCAGATTGAAGCCAACAAAGGCACGTATTAGCACATTAAATGGCCGTCTCGATCTGTGCCGATAGGTCTACAACGAAACACTTGCTCTGAGAAAGAACGCCTGTGAAAAGGAGGATCGGTCAATAATCTACTTTTAATCCCAAAAGATGCTCCCTATCTGGGAGGACTCTAAAGCCGAGCTAAAAGACATTTATCCCCAAGCGCTCCAGGACGCAGTTCAAAAAGTGGATCTGGCCCTAAAAGCATTCTTCATAAGGGTGAGGAACGACGAAGATTCTGGCAATCCCAAGTTCAAGGGTAAAGTTTGGTACGATAGTATTACATATCCTCAAAGTGGTTCTCGTTGGAAGGCAACGTCTTGCATCTCACTAAGACCGGAGATATCAAAGTATGGCTCAATCGGCCTGTAGAAGGAACCATCAAACGTCTGACTATCCGAAGGCCCTCCACGAGAAGATGGTATGTGTCATTCCTTGTGGAGGATGCTCCGAGCAAGGTACTACCCGAATCCGAGAAAGCGATAGGTATAGATGTTGGTATATCCAATTTTGTTGTATTCTCTAATGGAACATTCGTAGAAAACCTGAGATATCTAGCAGAACGCGAAGAGCGACTAGCCATTGATCAGATCAAGAAAGACAGACCCCCCAAAGGATCTCTTCAGAGGAAGAAGGCCAACAGGAAGGTAAGCCATATCTACGAGAGGCTTGGAAAACTCCGAGATAACTTCGTACACCAGCTAAGTCATGAGATAATAGATGAATAAGGCATCACCTGCCTTGAAGATATCGATATCAAGAACCTTATAGAGATGAATCCCTACATGGCTAAGAGCGTGCTGGATGCAAGTTGGAACCGATTTAGGATTATACGTTACGTACAAGGCTGAAAGTGCTGGTCGTAGGGTGGTTCTGACCAATCCTGCCTATACATCTCTCAAAAGCGCTCTGGATGTGGGTCTCTGGTTCCAAAAGATCTATCCCAAAGGACCCATAACTGCCCTGTCTGCGGACTGATTATGGATAGAGATCTTAATGCTGCTAAGAATATCCTTCGACGGGGATTACAATCCTTGGTTAAAGGCCAAACATAGATGCCCCCGAATTTATTCGGGGGAGGAGGCACATACCTTAAACCGCTATCTGCATCCCATCCACACCCACCATCAACCCTGGATATCCAATATCCTCCACCGCCTTGAATCGATCATCAACAGTGGGATAGTTGAAGGCATCGAAGTGCACCAGGGCCAGCCTCCTGGCCCCGGCATCCTGGGCGATCCTGGCTGCGCTCTCAGGGTTGAGATGAGGCCAGGAAGGATCTTCATGGCCAGGTAAAAGTGCTGACTCAGCTATCATGAGATCGGCATCTCTAGCCAGTAGACGGGCATTATCGCATACGCCCGTATCAGGTATGTAAGCCAGGACCTTGTCATCCACCTCGAACCTGTAGCCAAAACACCTGGAGGCGTGAAGAAGCTGCCTGGCCTCGACTATGAATGGCAGCTCATGCCGGCCCTCGGAGAGCTCCAGGACCTCTGCCTTGAAGGGCAACCTACCCAGGGGAACGGTGAACGGCTCAGCCAGGATCCTCCCCAGGACCTCCCTGGTACCGGGCTGACCGTAGATCTTGAGCCCTCCCCTGAACCTGAACTTATTGAGGGTATGGAGACCCTCGGTGTGGTCCAGGTGAAAGTGGCTCAGAAACATGCTGACCTCACAGTCGTCCTTTATGTGCTGATCCGCCTTGTACAGGCCATTCCCCGCGTCCAGGAGTATGTGGCGATCGCCGGACTGGACGTAGATGCATATGGTATTGCCGGCATGAGTGTCGTACCAGCCGTTGGTCCCCAGAAATACAACCTTCATCGCTCTATGCCCTGCCAAGGCCAAGGGACTCTAAGATCGATATAAAGGTTTGGTACGCAAGTGAGAGAACTCATAGAAAACTCTAATACCAACAGGCAGATGATAGGTCCCGCCAAGGGTAAGAAAACAGCCTTGAGGAAGCGAGTTTTGGAGTGACGCAGGATATTATACGCATTTACGTTGAAAAGCAAGGAGCACCTGGAGAGGTCGAAGGTTATAAGCAAATGAACTTACTGGACGTCAGCTAATTGGAAAACAGCGCACTCCGCAGCAAGCTGCGAGGCATGCTCGCGCGGTTTGACCGATAGACGTCATGTCCATTAGGATAGATTAAGATGGAATGGGTTCTTCGCTGCAGGCTGGAAGCCCATGTCCCCAAAAGGCCGTAATCATAGCCGGATATCTGCCTGGAAAGACGGAGAAAGAACCTGGGAGGTTCTTAGGAGATTTTAGGCCGGGTGCCGGGCACGAAGCTCAAAGTTAACTAGGATTGGAAAATGGCTGGGGCATTATCCAAGTGTGGCTCATGGCTACCATCTAGGTTGACCAGGATATCCTCATCAAGGAGGATCCTCAATGGATCCCCTCCAGATCACTCAATACTACAACCACCTATTGGACGTGATTTCCCCAAGGGATAAAGCCCTGAGCTTCTATGGCTTCCGACGCCAACAGATTGAAGCCCCAATCTGAGAATGTTCATAGATGCATTGAGATATCTATCCATGGATAGCCCGCATTCAGGACGATTATGGACTCACTCAAACAGCTTTTTCTTAACTATGAGGCCATCCTGGAACACATCTGAGAGGTTTTCCTGGAATCTACCAGCACAACCTCAGAGCCAGAGTATGCTGCTTTGCCCTCGATTGCAGTTACCAGCATTCCCCATGCAACATCAGAGATGGACTTTGCCAGGATATTATTCTTAAGCGTATTCTTGATGATCAGATACTCGAATGCAATTACCCTGAAATGGTTTGCGAGGTCTTGACTACCTTTATTGATGAAATCTGAGCTGAAGTTAGCGATCTCCTCATGGGCCATTCCTACTGCCTTAAGGGTTTTATTCCTCTCAGGAGTTCCGTTAGGAACCTTAGAGAGCTTCCTTTGAACCCAAGCTAGCCCCTTTTCCTCGGACCTGAAGAACCTCGGATCCTCAGTCTTTTCTCCGTTAAATTGGGTAGCGAAGCTTTCCAGACCTACATCAATACCTACGGCAGGCCCGTCCTTCCAGGGAGACAAGGGTCGGTCTTAGATCCCGACAGAGAAGCAGGCGAACCATTTACCTGCCAGCATCCTTCTTACCGTACAGGTTTTTATGACGCCTTCAATGGGCCTATGCAGCTTGATCTTAATATCACCGGTCTTAGCGAGATGAAGCTTACCTGTTCTAAGTTCGACACCATACTGCTTATACATCAGGCTATCGTATCGGCCCTTTCCTCTGAACCTAGGATAGCCTGGTGTCGCTCCTGCCTTGGTCCTTCAGGAAAAAGGCTTTAAGAGCTAGGTTTACCCCTCAACTGAGCATTCTGGAGCACTTGGGAATACACTCCCTTAAGTTCGGGCCTCCCAACATTCCTGGTCGTGAGGATGCTGTTGGTGTCATACAAAGCGATATCACTGCCCCTTTTCCCATGTGCCCTTTCCTAATGCTAACGTATCGTTATAGACCTGACTGCAAAGCACAAGGTTCCAATCAGGGATGATCCTTTGGGATTTTGTAGGGCAGATCCTATAGCGGTACGTTTTACGCATATAACACGTCATGCGGTATTTAAGTATATAGTCATCCTTCGACCGGGGATGTACAGATTCATCCCAGGGCTTTAGCCGTGGGAGAGGTCACTGCTTTGTAATCTACACCATAATACATCGATGGCCACCAAACAAGTTAATATAGGGATGGGCCCAGAGAGGTGGCATCAGGAAATACCAGGATCTTCAGGATATGTAATAAAATTAATATTAAGATAGACCGCCAGGAGAATTACGTAGAATATGCCCATTATATATGACCGCTCTAATGGCTAGGGTTGCCAATAAAGGCCGATTCAGGGCTGAGACTCTGCCTTATAAGATGATAATTTTAATTAATACCCACAAGGCATAATACCGGGTTTTGCTGCCGAATTGCAATACTCATTTATTTAAAACCAAAAGGCTATATACTCACAGCTTGATAATGCGTCGCTGTTATTACGAACAGCCATAAATCGCATATATAAGCAGCCTAAGAGGATGACATGAAGAGCACAACTATATACTGCGGTTTCTGTGGAGGCCAGTGCCCCCTGGGGACCGAGAAGACCGAAGACTGCCGTGTCATTCAAGGCTATGAATGCCCGTATTTTTGCGATCCCGTGCACAGGGAGCTGGCCTAGGGCTAAGGCCCGAAAAAAGGCCAAAGCGGCTGCACCAAGAAATCCCTATACCACGAGACCTGAAGGTACTGCGTGCACATATATCTTTGATCCGCCAAGATACAAGAAGGTGTATTTCTAAGAACTGTATAACCATAGACCTAGGGACGGGATGTTCGTATCATGGGCCATATATTTCTCTGGACACTGTCCTTTGTGCCCGTGTCCACCGTGGGAGTTCTAGATGAACCATGGGCTTGGACCCGATAATATTCTGAGGGCTTGGTGATGCGGATCCTCAGCTTCATCGCCAGGTGAAGGTTTCTGTCGTGGCGCATGGAGATTATCTAGAGACCTAAGCAGTGAAGGATGTTATTATCATAGGGAAAAGGGAAAAAGAAGGCTTAAGGAGGCGTGGGCCTCCCAAGAGCTGCTTTATTTTCAGACACACGGCAACCAGTCAACGCTGATTTGACCGCAGGTGGAGTTGCCCCAGAGCTGAATGAATTTCTCTATGGAGAAGACGCCGGTCAGATCCTCGACACTGCGGCCATACTCAGCATGGCGGCCCTTGAGCTGATCGTCAGCGTTTGGATCGCGTGAGATACAGCCGGT
>DAXJ01000006.1 GCA_002506335.1 Methanosaeta sp. UBA114 | reverse complement strand
TCTACAGAGAAATAGGTGAACCATTGGGCTAGGAGCTAAAACCCATTGCATTAAGCGTGAAAAAAAGTAAATAGGGATTCTCTAGAGCCTTAGTATGTTAGATGCCCTCCAAGCTATTAATAACTTTCACACACCAAGGTACCGCCTGAACGGCTCCAGAACTAACCAGCGAACAGCGAAAAATAATTATAAGATCAGAGAGTATTATACGACTATGGCAATTCTCCCCAAGATCACCATAATCTACGCCAGTAAAAAGGGAGGGACCAGGCTAATGGCCGAGGCCATCGCAGAGGGAGCCAAATCTATACCAGGCATAAAGATACTGCTCAAGGATATCTCCTACGCGGTGCCTGAAGATGTGAAGGATGCCGATGCCATCCTTCTTGGAAGCTCAACCTATGACAACTCTTTAGACCAATATCTAGATTTCTTCCTTGGAGAAATGGAGAAGATGAATCTACAGGGCAAGATCGGCGTAGCCTTCGGGTCCTGTGCATCAGGCGAGGGACCCTTGAACATGGCCACGAAGCTCAGGTCATCAGGCCTGAGAGTAATATTGCCATTTGAAGATGGAACCCAGAAGGATAAGGGCTTGAGAGAGTTCTTCATGCTGGGAAGATCGGTGGCTGAGGGCATCAGGAGCGGCTCTTAAGGCCTATTCTGCCCTGGCTTTTTATACTCATATGGCTCGAGTATTGGGACACCCTTGATGCTCTTAATACCTTTGATACCCTGAAACGCTCGATGCCTTAGGTCCGCTTGTAATTGCGATAGATCTACATTTGCGATAAATCATACAAAAGCTGTATGCTCCTGCCGCTTTCTGTGCCTAAGCCCCGATTAAGATCTTTACCTAAGGTATTTCCATGCCGCAAATCAGTTATAATTTCCAGGTATATTCAGCTACATCATGACAGCCCACCCAAAGATCGCCATAATCTATGCCAGTGGCATGGGAAGAACCCAGCTCATGGCCGAGGCCATCGCAGAGGGAGCCAGGACTGTAAATGGCATAGACATCCTCTTGAAGGATGTATCGCTGGCGGTTCCAGAGGACATAAAAGACGCCAGTGCCATTCTCCTGGGAGGATCAACCTACAATCACAAACTGATAGGGTCCATGAGGTCCTTTTTGGATAGGATCAAGGATATTGACTTGAAGGGGAAGGTTGGAGTGGCCTTTGGCTCCTACGGCTGGTCGGGTGAGGGCGTTCCTGCCATTATGGATTGGATGAAAAGTAAGGGCATGAACCCGGTGGAGCCGAGCTTGAGCGTTCATCAGTTACCCAATGAAAAGGTCATCCAGGACTTCTTCATGCTGGGCCAGGTAGTCGCCGAGGGGACTAAAGGCTGAGTCAACAAATGCTGAGTCAGTAAAGGCTAAGGCAGTAAACCATGAACCGGCAAAAACTATCTATATTAACGTGATAGATTAGAAGAATGTATTTCTGGAGGTGTCTATGCCAAAAGTGGCCATAATCTATGCCAGCGGTCTGGGAAGGACCAAGCAGATGGCTGAGACCATAGCCGATGGGGCCAGGACCATTGAAGGAGTGAATGTGGTTCTAAAGGATGCCTACGATGCAACCATTGAGGACGTGAAGGATGCCGATGCTATCCTCCTGGGAGGGTCGACCTACAACTACAAGCTCATCAGGGCCATGGACCCCTTCCTGGACAAGATGAAGGGGCTGGATCTCAAGGGCAAGGTAGGTATAGCCTTCGGCTCCTATGGCTGGTCGGGCGAGAGCATTCCCACCATTACAAAGAGGATGAAGGCATTTGGCATGAATGTGATAGAGCCGGGGGTTACGGCCATTCAGGTTCCCGATGCAGCGATCATTGAGCGATGCTTCAAGACTGGAAGGACCGTGGCCCAGGGGATCAAGGCCTGATCCCCTACTATTATTGATAAAGACATTATTATCATTTATAACTCATAATCAAATAGGAACAGATTGGGATGAATGGATCAGGGTACATCAATCAGTATATACCTGGCATGACGGCTCTGTCTTCTAATAGGCCTTAAACCAGAACCTATAATTTTCTTTCATCTGCCTTTTACCAAAGAAAAAAGCTTTAAAGAATTAGCCAAAGGCGTAGCGAGGTGATTGTATGCCAACGAGTAAGAAACAGATGGTGAAGCTGAATAGAACAAAGAAAGCCAAGGCAGAAGAGCTTGCGAAGCAGGCGGCTGCCGGCAGCGGGTCCGCTAAGAAGAAGCTCAAGAAGCTCGAGAAAAAGCTCAAGTAAGCCGCCTGGCCTTCCCCTTGGTCTTTATCTTCTTTTTAAAGGCTTAGTGTAAATGTAAACATGTGTAGCTTCATAAGTTGTGGAACGCTCATAGCTGGATGATCGCGCAGGGTTTAACTTCAAAGATATATTGGTGTCCGCCTACGAGCGCATGTGGATATCATACTTTTCCAGAAAGACCCAGATGTGTTGTGACGAAAAGCCTTATCCTCTGAAGGCTTAATTAATAATCCATGCCCAGACTGCTGACGATCCTCATCTGTTTGCTTTTATTAGCCGGTGCTGTTGTTGCGTCTGAAATTAAAGTTACCATTGGCCAGGGAGAGCTTCGCGAAATAGTGGGCTATTCCCATGCGGAACCAGGCAAAGTATACCTCATATTGCCCTTGAAGATAGAAAATAATGGATATGACGCAGTCGATTTCAGCCCTGCGTACTGCAAGATCACGGCAGAAGGTTTCCGGTATGGCGATGCATCCATAGGCCAGAGTCTCGCGCAGTCGGGTAGGCCCCCACTTAATGGTAATACAACTTTGAAGAATAGAGAGAATATTGAGGGATATATGGCCTTTGAGATACCTACTGGGACGATCAAATATGCCTTAACCTTCCAACCTTCAGCGAACGATTCCTATAAGATCGTATACGTCAGGCACATGTGAAGAAAGATTTCTATACCTTTTTTAATTCAATCACTCGGAGGCTCAGATTCTGTTATTCAAATCCTATTACTCAAATCTCTTTTTCTATATACTTCCTATATATTATGCGCCAGATTTGAGCGATTTTTGCTTTACATGCACCCACGTATAGTTTCACAGAACTTAAATATCCCCAGGATAAAGCAATTTTTAGGTGAGATAATTGGCCGCGAGCGATCTTAAAACAGCCGAGGACCTTCCTGAGAAGGGAGCCATTGTTCAGAGGGATAGGGAGACCTACGCCATCGCGCCCCATATCCCTGGAGGTATCATAGACCCTGCAGGTCTAAGGAAGATTGCGGATGTGGCTGAGAAGTACCATGCCAAGGTCCTCAAGTTAACCTCTGCCCAGAGGATTGCCATAGTGGGCATAGCCCCTGAAGATATAGAGAAGGCCTGGAAGGACCTGGGGATGTCTCCCGGTCATGCCATAGGCCTATGCGTAAGATCGGTTAAGATCTGCCCTGGGACTACCTTCTGCAAGAGGGCTAAGCAGGACTCTGTGGGCATGGGCTTGAAGCTGGATGAGCTGTATCACGGCATGAAGATGCCCTCAAAGTTCAAGATGGGCGTGTCTGGATGCATTAACTCCTGCGCTGAGCCCGCGGTCAAAGATATTGGGCTCATAGGCACTACCAAGGGCTGGAGAATCCTGGTAGGCGGATGCTCAGGAGCCAAGCCCAGAATAGGCGTAATCATTGCCGAAAATCTTAATGATCAGCAGGCTCTGGATGCGGTAAAAAAGATTGTAAATAGCTATAGGTCCTGTGGCACCAAGAAGCGGATGGGCGAGTATCTGGAGGACGTGGGCGTGGAGGAGTTTAAAAAGGCTCTACGCTGATTATCTTTTTAATAATAAAAAGAAGTAAAAATTAGAGAAAGGAGTCCTATCTATTACCTTGCTTCTCAGGGGGGAGAGATGATCTGTGAGGCAGGAACGATCCTATCAGCTTTCAGCTTCGAGTGGTACCTCCGCAGCAGATGCCATCTAAAATATTCATCAATCGGTAAACCATTTTATAGCATTTTAACAG
>DAXJ01000084.1 GCA_002506335.1 Methanosaeta sp. UBA114 | reverse complement strand
GAGAAGTTCATCCAGCTCTGGGGCAACTCCACCTGCGGTGCCATCAGCGTTGATTGGCTGCCTTGTGTCTGAGACTGAATCAGGATTACAGTATCATGAAATGGGCCCCTAAATAAAAATAAAAACCATGGGGGGCTCAGTCTCACCTTTCGGGTGAGAAGGGATCTGAAGGATTGAGTGATCAATCCTACGCAATTGGGGGTGAATGAAAAATGAAGGGAGTAGTAGTAGCAGCAGTAATAGCTGCAACGCTTCTAGGCTGCATAGGAATGGCTCTGGCAAATGCGCCCATAGTTCCACCTGTGCAGTATGAACAGTTCTGTGAAAGCCAGCAGATATCTGGAACTGGTGTCGTGGACATGAGCACTTCTATCATAGACAAGAAGATCGCTCTAGAGTTCTACGATGTCAAGAATGGCGACGGTGATCTGGAGCTTAGTCAGGAGCAGGTTTACTCTCAGAACTCCGACAAGATCAATAGGTCCGTCTCGGTGGTCAACAATGGCAATGGTTCCAACCTCAATCTCTTCGATACCACCAAGATGACTTACTCCGGTGCTACGCCCTTAGTCGGCGGGAAGTTCATCAACTCCAAGGGCTTCTACGGCGGCATAGGCGCTCAGGTCCAGGAGATGTACTCGGTCAATGAGATGGAGCAGGATGAGCAGACATTCTTCTCGTCCACCACGCCCTACAACATGGCCCCCTACACCGATAGCGCGTTCATGAATGAGCTCAAGAACGCTGGAAGGAATGGCGATAGGGTCAACGAGCTCATGAACAAGAACGGCTATAACCCATCTCACTTGGTAGGCGTCGTCACCAAGAACACCTTCAATGGTACCTGGGGAACCGATGCCAAGATGCACAAGATATTCTACAAGGATATCAAGGCGCACGAGATGTTCACCGGAAAGTTCGAGGCTTCAAAGACCCTCAAGTTCCACGAGAACCCTGTGCCTGAGGCAATACAGGCCCCCTGCGCAGGTGTGGACTGCTAGGCCTCGGCCTAGCCCTTAACTCTTTTTTTGCTCGTATATTTAAGGAGGGTTCTCTCTTTGAAGAGCTGTTTGATGATATTACTGCTTCTAATGATCTGCCAGGCATCGGCAACGGTGGATGACCCTGGCGGGGGACAGCCTTCTGCCCAGGGCGGGGGTACCGCCTGGTATTCACCGGTGGTCCAGGCAGTTCCATCGGTGCCCCAGACCATTACCGGCACCGTCACCAACGTCTGCCCGATGGCTTCCGGCCACCTCCTGGTGACAGTGGACCTCACCGGCCCAACCTCGGCCTCGGATAGGCAGTACACAACGCCAGGCAAGGCCCTGGAGTATGTGGTCTCGGTGAAAAACGACGGCCAGGCTGATGTCGATGCAGAGCTTTCGATCAATCCCGAGAGCTGCAGGCCCGACTGGTTTAGCTGGTCCACTACCTGCCTCAAGGTGCCGGTAGGGGTATCCAGGTCAGAGACCTTGGTGGTCCACCCTGATGAGGACGCTGGGCCTGGGTCTTACGGCTTTGAAGTAGAAGCTTCCGCCAAGTGCAGCTATCCAGGCAAGGCACCCGTGACCTTCCAGGTTCAGGGGTTTGATTATGCCTCAGAGACCTCCGTCAGCGGTACCGGCCAGTTCCAGATCAACAAGGATGTCCGGTCCATGAACACGGGCATAAAGTCCAACAAAGACGTCTACCTGAGCGGAAGTGTGGATAGCTTGGTCAAGAACGAGTACCTGGTGGAGAACGCCAAGGGCCGCAACTCCAACTTCGAGGAGAAGGATGCTGTGGATAACTACCAGGCAGGAAGACCTGGGGATGCCTTATTGGGGTCGGAGTCCTTCAGGAGCTCAGCTATCTTTGGAGGTGTGGGCTCCAAGATTACTGAGAGCTATAATCTCCAGTCCATGGAGTTTAAGAACCAGGATCTCAACCTATACCAGACAGGTGCCTTAAAGAAGATGGCCGATTTCAAGACCGCCGATAACTTCACAGGCTTCTACGCCATAGATGCCAAGCACTCGGTTCCAGGCCAGAGGAACCTCAAGGAGTACGACGAATACCGCGGGTCCTATGAGATCACCCGGAGGATTCTATTTAAGGGTCTCCAGGACTCCATGAGCCAGGGACCTTGCTCGGATTCCACCGGGGGATGTAATGGGTATAAAAGACCCGCCTTTACTAGCCCTTGCCTTGCCGGGTCCTGCAGTGATTTCGTCAATAACCTGAACACATTCGCAAAATAGGGCCTTCTTCTCTTTTTTTAATATATTCAACCCGGGACACTAGGTCTCTTCTTGCTCAAAAAGGGTCCATTGACCTCAGCAGGAGGCCAAAACTTTGAAATAGCTTCCGGTAATTAGACCCCTGGGTGTTAGGGACTCGGGAGAGAAGGTTCTGCCCGGCCTTCGAAATGGATTACAAGTGCTTTTATCTTTTAGTGGTCCGTGATACGAATGAGAAGGGGTGTCCCTCCAAGCGGTCGGGCTGGAAGGAGGTACGTGTGGAATGAAACGGAAGGCAATGATCCTAGTGGTGATGGCCATGGCATTTATTGGCACGGTGAGCGCTGCCAATTACATGTACGAAAAGTC
>DAXJ01000076.1 GCA_002506335.1 Methanosaeta sp. UBA114 | reverse complement strand
AAGTGGCGCCTATAACCGCCAGGTCCAGGGTCTCCATGATGGGCTTGATCTTGAGCCAGTTCTTGCCGCGCTTGCCCGGGCTATAGGAGGAGGATGGGTTCTTGAGCATGATCCCCTCATGGCCTGCGCTCAGGGCGGCCTTATAAATTCCCTCGGCGACCTCTGGCATGTCTGTTAGAACCTGAGGGGCGATGGTCTCCGGCCCTGCCGCCTTCTCCAGAAGAGCTCTGCGCTCCAGGAGGGGCTTATCAATTATGCTATCTCCATCCAGGTATATCAGGTCGAAGAGGAAGAGCCTGAGGGGGATTTCTCCTGCAAGCTTATCCACATTGTATTTTCTCCGAAACCTTTTGAGGATATCCTGGAAAGGCCTGGGCCTTCCCTCAGGGCCAATGGCTACAGCCTCGCCATCGAGAATGGCGCTCTTGGCGCCCATCTTCTGTACCATAGCCACGATCTCAGGCAGGGAGGAGGTCACATTCTCCAGACGCCGGGAGTATATCCTGATCTTTTCCTCGTCCTTGTGGATCTGGACCCTGGCCCCGTCGTACTTCCACTCCACAGCGGTAGTTCCCATCTCCTGGATAGCTACGGGTATGCTCTCGCCTATCTGAGAGAGCATCATCTTTATGGGACGGTTTAGGGAGATGCCCAGCTGGGCCAGGGTACCTTTAAGGGCGTGGGCTGCTACTAGTCCCATGTCGTTGGTGACACTGTATCCCCTTTCCACCAGGTCTGGAGACTGTCTGAAGGCCTTAGCTATGGCATCCCTGGCACCGCCCTCGCCTACTCCTATCCTCATGTCCTCTATGGCCAACCTAGCGATATACTGAGCCTCCAGAGGCGAGGCCTGGCCGAAAAGGTATTGGAGGTTCTTAACCTTGAGGTCATGGCTCTTCTTACCTGAAGCCCTGGCGATTGCCACGAACCTCTGGTACACCTCGGAGATGGAGAGTTCCTGGCTTTCCAGGAAAGCCGAGAAGTTAAGGGGCTTTCTTTTCTGAATAACTGCAAAAGCCACCAGCCCCGGATCGCCTGTTGATCTGAGAAGATCCTGGACCTGGTAAAGCGTGCAACCACAGGCTCTGGTCATGGCCTCGTAAAGAATGCTGGGGCCCACTCCCAGGATCAGATCATCAGGGGGAAAGACCACACCCATGAAGAAGTTGGATACAATGGAGAGGTCGGCCTCCTCCAGTCCTCTGAGGAAGGAGGCGGCCACGTCCACCTTCTCCAAGGTACTACTTATGCCCTCTACCTTTTTGCAGACCTCGGAGAAGCTTTGAAAGCCGGTCATCTCTCGATTCTCTTTCTATACCCGACCATTGATCTATCTATAGATACTTATAATATCACTAAGTATGGCGCTGGCGGTCTCTATGGACCCTGCACCGAGGCCAGTTACGGTTATGGTGCCCGACAGATCGGTGACTATAGCAGCCGAGTTCAGGGTAGAATCCACGTTGATGGGGCTTTCTATGGGCACGAGCATGGGCTTGACGGTGAGGGAAGGCACCTCTCCTATGAGCTTGATGACGTAGCCCCTCTTCTTGGCCATGGCCAGGGCTTCAGGTGTGACCTGAGTAATACCTGTGACCTTGACATCGCTGTACTTGGCATCCATGCCGAAGATGGCATTGGCCAGGATGACGACCTTGCCCGCAGTATCGATGCCCTCCACATCGTAGGTGGGATCGCTCTCGGCGTACCCCAGATCCTGAGCCTCGCTCAAAGCGTGGGAGTATGATATGTTCTCCTGGGCCATCCTGGTTAGAATGTAGTTGCAGGTGCCGTTGAAGATGCCCTCAATGCTGTAGATGGTGTTGCCTACCAGCGTCCTCTCTATGAGGCTCATGAGGGGCATGGTGCCTCCGACGGTGGCCTCATACTTGAACTGGCAGTGGTTGTCATCAGCCAACTTCCTGAGCCGGCTGAAGGCGAGCACCAGGGGTCCTTTGTTGGAGGTGACCAGGTTCTTTCCGCTACTAAGAGCTGCCTCCATGTGGCCCAGGCCCGGCTGGCCGTGGACCACGTTGGTCGGTGTAACCTCTATCACCAGGTCGGAATCGACGGCCTTGATGGCCTCCTGGCCCTTCATGCTGGAGGTGGCGACTTTTTCCAGGGTCTTATCCTTCAGGACGCAATCGGCATCTACGCCAGCCTCGTTCATTATGCTGCCCGTGTGATCAGAGATGCTGACCACCTTGAGGTCCAGGTCCAGGTCCCTGAGAATCGGCTGCTTCCTCTTGATAACTTCCAAGATGCCATGACCTACAACTCCAAAGCCCACCAGAGACGCTTTAATCTCCTTCATGCGACCTCAGCCTCTATGGGTTCTATAACCAGAAGCTTCTTTTCTGCGCCCACCGCGCGAAGCACGGCTAAAGCCTTCTGGATCTCGTCCTTTCCAGTAGCCCTAATCTTGAGATATGCAGTCGATGGCTCCTCGATTCCGGGCATGATCAGGTCCAAGTCCACGACCTCTGCAAAGCCTGTTGAATCTATCCTGTCGATGGTGTCACCCAGATCGCTATGAAGTATGTGGCCCACCAGGACTACAGGGACCTTCTCTATGAGGCGGTCCTCTCCTGCCCTGACCACTGAGACGCCGGTCTCCTTGAGCTGAATCTTGACGATCTCTATCTTGGACCCGTCCATCTCAACAACTACCCTGACGGGGATCATGCCTGTCGGGGTCTTCCGGTCCCTATTGTGGACCACGCTTATGATGTTGGCCTTATTATCCTTCAGAGGCTGTAAAGCCATTATCAACTGCCCCGGCACATCCTGGAGCTCTAGATCCATGGATAAACGCATAGCATTCCTCATAAATTACTTGACTATCGGGTTCCACTTGAGGGAAATAAACCTTGTGCAGGTATGTCTCTTTGGGCATCCATCCTCATATCCAAAGCTATCTCGGGCATTCTTAGGCGCTCTTGGGCTGACTTGATGGCTATGCATCTCCGCCTGCGTACCTGCCTAGCCTCTTGATGGCCTCGTACTTATCCATTTTATCCACCCCTCCGCCCATCCATGGAGTTCTTAAGGGTCTGAATGGAGCCGTCAAATGTCTCCCTATCTACGGGGATATGGAGTGCCATCTTTTCCTCCGTGGGCAAAGCTGTGTTTGGCCGGATCTTTCCAACTTGGCTTTGCACCGTAGGTGATATCGGAGATAAGAGCTAAAGTCCGGATCTTCTTTGGTCCCATGCCCTTTAAGGCCACCATCTCCTCATAGCTTCCGGGCTGGAACTCATAGGCCGCATGCAAAGCCTTTCGGCCCTCCTCGCTGATATCCAGAAGGGGCTTTAACTCGTGACGCCTGGGCAAAGATATCTCTGTCATCTTCACCTCCGATGCAGGGGATAAATCCAGGAGGCTCCTTTGGGCCGTAAGTCCAGTCAGATGAGAACGGCCCGTCCCTGACCAGGTCCAAAGTTGCCTTGCGGTTCTCCTCGTTCTCTTTAGCCGTAAGATCCATGACAGAGGGTTACTTCCTATACGAGCATATGTCACTGTGGGGCTCCTCCACGAAGCTCTGCACGCCATCCGAGAGCCGGTGATAGCGCCGGGCATAGCTTCCCCTCATGCCCTGCGGAACGACTGCCCACTTTCCATCGGGGATGAAAAAGAAGGCGTGATGATAGATCTGATATCCGTCCTGGACCAGGGCCGAGTTCACCTTGGCGGACATTTTGCTGGCATGAACGTGGTCATCCACCTTCCTGGGAGAGTGGCCCAGAGCGCCGCCCTTCTCACGAATATCTATGGGTGCTGTCGTCGATGTCCTACCCTTGCCTCCAGCCACGCCTATGTCATGGATTTCCGGACTTAAAGCTTCCTTCAATGCCGCCGTGGTCACTGCCGTGGAGCCCGAGGAGTGCCGGTCAAAGCCCAGAGTGCAGGCAAAGGCCTGGAACCAGTTGGGATCCCGATGCTTGCCTCAAGAACTCCTTCTGGCCATACTCGCTAGACCAGGGCCCTGACCACATCTCCCTAGAGAAAGCACATGCGTTTGAAGAGCCAGGATGGGGCTGGAGGCCGTTGTGGAGATGAAGGTTGGCGGAACCGGTCTTCATACATCCTCCACAGGAATATCTAGGCATGTTGGATAGAAGAGCAAAATTATCGAGGCCGCAAAGGGGATCAAGGCTGACAGGAGCGCGTTGATAACATGGTCGTCGTGGGTATATAATATCCGCGTCAGCTTTTGATGTTCTGAATTTTTATATACTCAAGGGCTAAAGGTGGCCCCAGAGGTCCCAAAAGATGGCTAAGTTAAGCGGTGAGAAGGCTGCCTTGTACTTCCAGCGCTCCTACACGGCTATAGATGGTCTGTGGTTCATGAAGGTTGAGGAGAAGTATGGATTTGAGGCAGCTCTGGAGGTGGACGGCGAGGTCTGGAAGGTGATGCCTAAGATCCAAGCCCGTGCCCTCAAGCCCGTGGTAGGGAAAGAGCGGGGTCTTGAGGCTCTCTGCGCCTGTCTGACGACCAAGTTCTCCCTGGAGGATTTCTGTTTCAAGGTCAGGAAAGAAGAGGGATACCTGGAGATAGAGATAAAAAAGTGCCCTTGGCTGGAGATTATGGTCAAGTCGGGCCGGAGCCACTTGGCAGAGAATGTGAGCGGCCTCATATGCCAGGTCGAGCACTCAGCCTGGGCCTGCGAGTTCGGCGATATCGAGTTTGAGATTGGGGAAAGGATGTGCGATGGTTCCAAGAGGTGCCTTCTGAAGTTTGAAGCCCGTAGATCCTAGACCGATGAATCGTTTGTCTTTGCCTTCGTCTACACCTACACCGTGAATCTCGGAATCTAATGCATCCTTTAAAGTCACCATGGTCACCGTAGTCTATATGCGCCTAAATTCCTTCCTTAAATTTATGGTTTTCTTCCTCAGCAACATAGAAACCTTTTCAGCTGTTCGTATGCGTAATTGACACGTAAAACTTGCCTCGTATTGAGTGCGCTAATAGCTAAATAAGAACTAAAAAACAGAGCAAACACTTTTGTAATAGACAGGAATACTTACATTTTAGATTTGTATCGTACATGCATAAACTACCATTGGATGGCCATAAGATATTAAAGTCCCGATAAATTCAAAGGTTATAGAACCACGGCAAATACGAAAATAAAAGATGTTAAAGATTCCGTTGTAGTTAGCGATCTATTTTATAATCTACATACTAGGGCCGATGGATCGGTAAAAGGACTAACGCTAGCACTGTTCCTCCTAAATAAGCCTTCCCTAGATTTATGCACAAAGCTAACGAAGATATATTCTAAAAAAGATTGAGTAATATATTTCCTTCAATTGAATAAGTGATAATCCATATACTAGCAGCCCATCAAATAACCAAGTTGAACCTGCTAAGATCGGCGAAGGGTTAGATTATACCACATCGGTACAAGAGGGCGTTTAATATATGCCCTCTCTATTCCTCCTCATCCATACGGCAGCAATCACATGTGTGATGCCACGCAGGCTCAGCCTGCACTTTTACCTGGTTACCCAAGGAGTAATGCCCCTGTCCCAGCTCCTGTACTATCTTTTTCACATGGGCGGCATTCATCTCTTTGGGCATCACTCTTCCTACCTCCCGGCCGATAACCCCGTGATGGCCCTCGACCTTATCTATGGTAACCACGGCATACTCGGGAGAATCCTCCTGGTCTCCATCGTTCAGATAGAGGAGGTTGCCGTAGTGAAAGCTGTAGCATAGAGGCCAGGTGTGGGCGGTCATGGCCTCTACCAGCTCATCTTCCTTTTTGAGCTCGGTGATGGAAAATATCCTAGCTTCGTGTTTCATCGATCTCACCTTCCATCCCTCTGGTGGTAGCTGACGATAAATAGTTGCCCAGAGAATAGTTGCCTCAGAAATAAGAAGCGGAAAATGGTTAAAAGAAGGATTAAGGAAAATGGTGTAGATCCGCCCTTAAAAGGCGGCGATTCATCCTTCCACGATAGTATCCTTCGCCACGTAACTGACTCCATCCACCATCGGTCCTTTGGAATTCAGCAGGTTGATGATCCTACCTTCGCTGTTGGGAATCTGTAGGCCTATCGCAGGGATCTTTATCCATAAGGCCAGGCCTGCTTCTATGGTTCCTTATAGATTGATTTTATTCTTATGCTCCATAAATCGGTACAGGCATAGGAATACATCATGTAGCAAGATACTTTAGAGATCATAGGTAAGTTGTTATCCGAAATTATTGATAAGCCAAACAAGGCCTATTGATACATATATGTCTTATTATATCGGAGTTTTGGAGCTTCATACTCGATAAATGAGGTGTTAGATCGCTAATAAAAAAGGATCAGATGGCGATACCGTGATAAAAGCCAAGGGCGGTCCTGAGCAGCAGGTCAAGGATAAGCGCCGCAAACAGGACCGCCCTATAGTTGGCAGATTGAAGGAAGAGGCTATTTCCCCTCTCTGCCGTGGGGTTCCTGACGAATCCCAGGTTCTTGGACAAAAGCCAAGCCCCAGCTAAGCCGGCCGCTGCCAGGTAAATCATACCTAATCCCGCAGATAACCCTAGGCCTATAGATAGAATGATGCCAATTATCCAGAAGATGGCTACTATATTAGCCGTCGAAGATATGCCATAGGTCACAGGCAGGGTAGGTATGCCGTTCTTTCTGTCGCCCTCCACATCCCTGGAGGCGTCGCAGTTGGTGAACCCCCAGTCGGTGATGCAGATCATGGACGCCAGCAGAATGGAAGCAGGATGAAGACCGGGTCCAACCTTTAAAAAGCCCACGGGAGATATGGCCAGCCATACCCCAAGGGGAACTATGCCATAGGCTAGGCCCACCAGGGCCCAGCTGAAAGGCGTATTTTTCTTGGCCCATCCCGAGTAGATGGTGATGACGATGGTGGCAGCTACCAGAGTCACAAAGCTCTCCGGGTTCAAGTAGAGGGCCGAGGCCGCAGCCAGGCCCAGGAGCAGAATGGCATAGGCCAGGGCGCCGCTTCTGCTCACCTTAGAGGATGGCAGAGGCCTGCCGGGCATTCCTATCTTGTCCACCTCCATGTCGTAAAAGTCGTTGAGGACGTAAGAACTGGTTATGGCGCAGTAGGCCCCGAAGGTAGCTATGAGGAAGGGCACGAGCGCTGGAAGTCCGCCTGTGAAGGCATAGGCTGAGAGCATAGCGGAGGCCGCGGGAAGGGCCAGGTCCATGGGAGCTAGGTGAGGGCGCAGGAGCTCAATGTGGGCCTTGTACCTAGAGAGGCAGACATCGGTCGTGGGATCACCCCTGGAGGAACTCTGTAAAGAGATCCATGTGCTCTCCCGGATGGAAGAGGTAGTCCAGGCTTTCCACGTCCTTCATGAGAGGGTACATCTCCTTTCCCTTGGTAAGACCTAGGGCCTTGAGTTTGCGGCTATCGGGAGCATCTACCCTTCTAAGCTCTGGGATCCTCGGGTATTTCTTATTCTCCACAAAGCCCTCGGTCGTGCAGAAGTAGGTGGCGCCTCCCATCTCCTTGAAGGGCTCATAGATGGAGGAGAATCTCCTGGCCACGAAGTTGGACATCTTGAGGGTCTTATTGGAGCGGTTTACGGTGACGTGGCCGTAGTCTGGGGGCACCAGGACCCTATCCCCAGCTGAGGCGTAGATCACCACGGCATCGCTCAGATCCTTATTCTGTAGAAGATAAAGGGCTTCGCCCTCCAAGACCTCGTAGAGCTCGGGGTAGGAGACAGATGCCCCAGGTGCCTGTGGGTGATAATGGCCAGCGGTCTTTACGTACTCCCTTCCTAGCATCTTGGGGGGAATGATCGTGATATCGTACCTAAGGTCCTGATCCATTAAGCGGTCCTTATCTGCCTTGCTCAGGTACAGGTCCCGGTACATATAGTAGAGTGGAAAGTTCTCGGCTTTTGCCAACCAGGCCTTATCGCAGATTACGTCATTCAGATCATAAAGCCGTCTCACATCAGGCCTCCTGATCTGTCCTCCGAACTCTAGTTCATCCATACCTTGCACCTACATCTTCAATGGTCCTTGTTCAATTTATCAGTTTCCACCTACTAATTTTAATCTGGATAGGTAGATAGCTTAATTTGAATACTGCCAAAGCTAAAGGGGATAACTTCCCCCTGCTCAGGGTCTGGGCATCCCTCCGACCATGAGATTCAAACCTAAATCTAGGAATTCAAATCTGGGAAATCAGCAGGACATAAGGCCGTTGATGGTGAAGTGCTCCTCAAGGACCTTCCTGAAGTCCACCAGTACGTCCACCTTCCAGTTCCCTGGCCTCTTTGATGGGTCGCTGCCGCTGATCTTGAGGCAGCTCCATATGGGAGCTCCCCAGAAGCCCATATAGCCATCTATTGGAGGCAGAACCCCAAAAGACCTGGCATAAACCCTACCCTCGGGATAGTACCAGCGCCACTCCACATTGTGGGACTTGGCGTCCCTCCATATCAGAAGCCAGGAGACTGCCTGGTCGTCGGTCGGGGAAAAGCTGTACGCTCTTTCCATCGGCTCATAATCGTAGACGCCCTTGGCCATGGTGTGCTCGCTCAGGGGAAAGAAGAGAGGATCCGCGTAGACCACGCCCCCGGCTAAGGTCATGACCAGTAAAGCCAGAATCAATTTGGCACCCAACATTGCTGCTCACCCTTTAACTAAGTTTACAACCCCGCGTAGCTGTAATAAATAACTGAACTATAAAGATAACGATCGAGGATCAGCCGTAGATAGAGATAGAGCCATGACGGCTGGGTAGGGATCCTAAGGATTTTAAGCCTGGCTACCTTCCAATAACGTTCCATTAAAATTAGAGAGTTATATTTTCTAGCTCCATGCGCGGCCACAGCCAAAGCGATCTAGGAGATTTTTTAAAATACGGTATAAACGCTGTATATTGGAAGATTATCGCATCTCAAAGGCAGTCTCTCCCTGCCGCCCGAATAGGTTCCCATCACCACTTTCACCCCGGTCCTATCCATGATGGCCCGGGTGGCCGGGTAGATGACATAGGCACCCGTCTTGACCATGTTGGCGGCAACGCGTGCGGCATCCCTGCCCGGACAGTCCCCGTAGTCCGCCATATCTATGATTTCTATATCCTGGTCCGAGTACTCGGAGAACTTTCCGCCCGTTCCCCTGGTGGTCTTGAAGCATCCGGTGCCAGGATATTCCTGGTGGGTGCCTGCGCACCTTATGATACCCACCTTTACCATGAATAATAATTTAGAGCGTGTCTCTATTTGCCTCTGGTGGCTGAAGATGGGGCAGAAAGCCACGCCCGCCGTCCTCACAACCTGATGGTGCTGATCCATTCTCTTCTCGCGATCTCCAAGGGCAGGTCTAGGACAGCAGCGGCAGCGTCAATAATATTGCCATCTCCCGTCGCGACTACGGCGCTTGTGTCCTTAAGCTGCCTGTCTACATCCCTGGCAGTCCTAGCTGTGCCTTCCAGGGACCTGGTCCTCATCTCCTCCCTGATCTCCGAGGTCAGGTTGCCACTCATAGAGATCTGCTGATCGAAGATGAACTCGGTCCTGGCAGGGGAGACCTCAGCCAGAACCTCTAGAATTTTAATCTGGGCAAGGATGGTGACCCAGGAGGCCCTGTAGCTCTTGAAAATCCCCTGAGCATCTCTAAGAAAGCCATCATCACACTGGTAGACGGGCAGGCCTTTAAGGAGGCTCTCGGTAGTGATGACGACGTTATAGCCATCCACCCAGAGGGTACGTCCCTTTATTTCTTCCAGTGAAAGGGCCTTCTTTCTCCTATCCTCGGCGATCTTACAGGTCACCACGACCCTGGCCAGGACGAACCTTTCCTCTTCTGGGAGCCTGTAATGATCCGAGACGAACCTTATGGCAGACGCCTTGGGATAGCCCCTGTCTGCCAGGTACCTGACATCTACGGCGGCCTCCCTGAGGAGGTTACCTACCCCTGGCTCTGGCTTTATTTCTGACATCTTGGTAGAGATCACTGCCTTGGGTGTCTATGGCCACAATCATCGGCCCAAGATTTTCTGCCTGGAATTCCCATAGGGCCTCGGCCATGCCCAGCTCCGCTAAGTGAGCTTTTACTGCCTTGAGCTGTCCTGCGGCCGCAGCTCCGCATCCTCCTGGATAAGCTAGGTATACTGCCCTTCCTTTGAAAGGCCCCGAGTGAAGGCCACCTTTGCCGATGATCGCCCTCGCTCCCCAGCTAAGGATCTCATCGGAGTAGCGGGCCATCCTGCCGCTGGTGGTGGGCCCGGCTGAGAGGACCTTTCCATTCTTTATCAGGGGGCCGCAGTGGTAGAGGGCGGCGCCCTCCAGGCTCACGGGGCTTTGCTTGGATCTCATGAGGGCATGGGCCTTGTCCCTGGCCGTGTACACAATCCCTGAGAGGAAGACCACATCACCGGCTCTGAGCTTTTTTACATCCTCTTCTGAGAGAGGAGTCTTTAACCTGTGCTCCAACTATCTCACCACCCGTGAGGCTGATCTGTTAGCCCAGCACTGGAAGTTGATGGCCACAGGCAGAGAGGCAGTATGGCAGGAGGCTTTCTCGATCTTCACTCCAAGGGCGGTAGTGTCGCCACCAAGGCCCATGGGGCCTATGCCAAGGGCGTTTATCCTTCTCAGAAGATCCATCTCTATATCAGATGACCCGGGCATCCTCAGCAGAGCCCGCTTGGCTAACCTTGCCGCCAGGTCGAAGGTCCCACCTATTCCAATACCTAAAAACAAAGGTGGACATGAGTTTACCGCCCTTTCCTCCACTGCTTTGAGGATGAAATCAAAGGGATCATCTGCAGGATTGATCATACCTACCAAGCTCATGTTCTCGGAACCTGCACCTTTGGGAAAGGCGGTGATCCTTATGGAGTCTCCATCTACTGTGTCTATAATGACGTCAGGCATGCCCTCTCCCGTATTATCCTCGGTGTTCTTCCTGGTCAGAGGATCGACTACATTAGGCCTTAGAGGAACATCCTTGGTGGCTATCCTCACTCCTTCGGCTACCGCATCCCTCAGGTCGAAGTCGAATCGGGCGTATCTTCCCACCACTAGATGGAATATGGGAAGCCCCGTATCCTGGCAGAGAGGAATTTTGGAGCCCTGAGCGATCCCCACGTTCTCCAGCATAAAGCCCAGATGAGACCTGGCCACAGGATTGGTCTCTAACCTCTTGGCCTCCTCCAGAGACGACATCACCCAATCGGGAAGGGAGGTTTCAGCCTGCCTCAAGGCATCCACCGTGGCCTCCACCAGGTCGGATCGCCTCATCTACGTCCCTCGATCTTGATGGGCCTGGATTGCCTAGGAAGCTCAACCTTGGTATCCATTCCAAGAGCCCTCTCAGCTGCATTCTTGTGAAGGTCGGCCGAGGTGTGAATCCCGCCGGGTGTCCCCCTGACCGCCCTGCAGGGGTACTGCTGGCACAGAAGCCCCGCTAGGGGTGGAACCTCCTCCACGCTCTTTCCAACTAGGCCCTCGGCCACGTGCCAGGTGCTGCCGCAGGGAGAGCCCCGAACTACCTTGGCCGAAGAGATCTTTCCATTTTTAACCTCAAGAGCAAGCTCGGGCTTTCCCAGGTGCTCGGCGAAGGCATCGATGGCAGGAACTCCGCACTTCTCCAGGGTGCAGCAGATCTCATCCACCTCTATGTGTGTGCCGTACTCCTTGGCAATGGCTTCCAGCTCGCCTATGGACCCTGCCCTGCCTATTCCTCCGGGAATAATTACAGCCTTGACGCCATTCTTTCCGGCCAGCCTGACCACCTCGGGAGTCAGGTCAGGGTGAAAGGTGTAGAGAATTAGAAGATCGGCCTTGAAGACCTCGGGATCCATGTTGAGCCTCTTCAGATACTCCTCGGGGTCCTCTATGAATCCTGGTAGGCTCACCGGAACCTCGGCCGACACCACATCCATGTCGGTCCTATGCTTTATGACGTCTATAAGGCGCTCACCATATTTACCCCGCTTGACCACTCCAACCAGCATGTCAGGAAGTGTGGATTATGGCTTAAAAAAGCCTTTGCATGAAAGGATTATCTGGAGGGAATGCGTTGGTCCACCCATGATCTCGGCAGTGCTGATCGCAGGCACCCATAGCGGAGTGGGTAAGACCACCATCACCCTCGGCCTGATGGCGGCCTTGAGAAAGCGGGGTTTGAAGGTTCAGCCCTTCAAGGTCGGCCCGGACTTCATAGATCCATCTCACCACACGACGGTCTGTGGCAGACCTTCCAGGAATCTTGATACTTACATGATGGGCGTCGAGGGGGTCAAAAGGTCCTTCGCCGAGGCTGTGAAGGACGCCGACGTCGCTGTAGTCGAAGGGGTCATGGGCATCTTCGATGGCCTGGATGCGTCCGAGGAGGCGAGCTCCGCCCACGTGGCCAAGGCCCTGAACATCCCCGTGCTCCTGGTGATGGATGTCCGGGGCACCTCCAGATCTGCCGGGGCTATGGAGCTTGGCTACTCCAGCTTTGATCCCGAGGTGAAGATCGCCGGAACTCTTCTGAATCGGGTGGGAAGCGAGAGACATCTATCCCTTTTGAAAAAATCCCTCAAGCGTCCCATCCTTGGCGCCATGCCCGTTAGAAAGGAAGTGGAGGTGGAGAGCCGGCATCTGGGGCTCAAGATGAGTTTTGAGAAGGAGCACAACCTGGGTGCTTTAGCCTCCCTGGTGGAGGAGCACTCCGACGTGGACGGCATCATCAAGCTCGGATGGAAGCCCTCCTTCGATTTCGACCAGAGCTGGAAAGGGGAAATAAAGGAGGGAAAGGTGAGGATTGGTGTTGCCATGGATGAAGCCTTCTGCTTTTACTACCACGACAACCTGGAGGAGCTGAGGAAGGCCGGAGCCGAGATCTCATTCTTCAGCCCCTTGAGAGACGATTTGCCTGATGTCGACGGCCTCTACATAGGCGGGGGCTACCCAGAGCTTCACCAGGAAGGCCTGGAGGCAGGAAGGGCCAGGGAGCAGATCAGGAGGGCCTCAGAGGACGACATGCCCATCTACGGCGAATGCGGGGGCCTCATGTACCTGACGGAGGCCATAACTTCCGGAGATTCCAGGCATAGTATGGTTGGGGCTCTGCCTGCCGAGACTATCATGACCAAGAATCTCCAGGCACTGGGCTACGTCGAGGCTGAGGTGGTTAAGGATAATCCAGTATCCGATCTTGGAACGAGAATCAGGGGCCACGAGTTTCATTACTCCAGGATAGATTGCCAGGGAGATGCCAGGTTCGTTTACCATCTGGTCAGGGGCAAGGGCTCCAGAGATGGTCTTGATGGCCTCCTTGAGCACAGCACTTTGGGTGGATATCTCCACACTCATTTCTACTCCTACCAGATCGGCAGGTTCATAGATAGCTGCAGGAGTTATTCCAGGAGATGAATGTCCAACCAGCTTTAGGCCTCCTATCCCAGGTCGCCTCGGATGGCTTAGCCCTGCTTTGCCTGGCCATGGGCGCAGGCATAGGCGCCTTTTTCGCTTTTATCCAGTTAAAAAAGTCGGAGAGGCAGATAAGGAGGCATGCCCTGGAGTCCAGCCGGGTAACCATTAAGGGAAAGATACATGAGCAGCTGGCACCTCTCCTGCCGGGGTTCAACTACAATCCGGCCGATGCCAGATTTCTGGGAAATCCCATAGATTACGTCATCTTCGATGGGTATACCGAGGCCAAGGAGGGAACGGGCAGGGTGCGAAGGATAGTCCTCATGGACGTAAAGACGGGAAATGCTAAGCTTTCCGATAGCCAGAAGAATATCAGGGAAGCCGTGGAGTCAGGAGCGGTCATATGGGAGACCCTGGAGCTGAAAAGCTAGTTTTTCCGCTACATCCAGGCCGGTCTGTCCTGGACCCCACCTGTGCGCGGTCCGATCTTCAGGCCCCTTGGGCGATGGCTTTAGAAACTTTGTCCAGAGCTTCGTAGACTGGCATCAACTGTAAGCAAAACTTTGACCTTCATAAGGGGCCTATTAAGGATAATTAAGTTAGTACTAACATGTTTCTCAATAAGTTTCTTTATAGTTAGTATTATATATTTTAAACCATTTTGTAGACATAAACTAACCTTTCCCCGATATTTGCGAATTATTTTCCTAATATGGATTATATATAGCACTTTTTTAGAGAAAGGCTTAAATTTAGGTTCTTAAAACAACCCTTGAATCACAAGAAGGGTGTAAGTATGAAAAATTCCATTGCATCTGGATTGATGCTCTTCTTCCTCCTCATGGCCCTCTCCCTAGGAGTGGCTTTCGCTGAGAAAGAGACCGCATCCACAACTCCAGCCAACGAGACCAACGCAACCAACCAGACCAACGTGACCAATGCCACCGCAGTCAACGAGACCAAGGATAATGAGACTGCTGAGAACGAGACCAACGTCACCGCCATCAACGAGACCGTTTTCAAGATAAAGAGCGTCGAGGCTGCCGAGGTAAACGAGACCGCTAAGAACGAGACCGCTAAGAACGAGACCGCTAAGAACGAGACCGCTAAGAACGAGACCGCTAAGAACGAGACCGCTAAGAACGAGACCGCTAAGAACGAGACTGCAGCTAACGAGACTGTTCTCAAGGTAAAGA
>DAXJ01000017.1:48012-50998 GCA_002506335.1 Methanosaeta sp. UBA114 | reverse complement strand
GAACCATTTGCCTGTGGTCGTCCTTCTTAGGGTCAACCTTTTGATTGTACCCTCGATCCTTCTGTGTAGATTGACCGTGATATCTCCTATCTTGGATAGATGAAGCTTGCTAGCTTTGAGCTTGAAGCCGTGTTAGGGATAGGTGAATGAGTCGCATGTACCCATTGCCCCTGGAAAGAGGGTAGCCAGGATTCCCACTGGCATTGATCCTTCTGAAAAAGGCTTTCAGGGGCCAAATCTGCTCTCCAACGATGTCCATCCGGTTCCAATGGCCCCGCGGCATTAAACTGGCATCATCTTTCCTTCCCCAGTCGTTCTCTATTCTCCCTTAGGGATATTCCGTTTGATAATTTTACAGCCTAGGAAATAATGACTGTAATCTACCAAAACATACAAGGTATTTGGGAATAGATCTACGGCGATAACCAACAAAAAGAAAATCGGTATGGCACCATCGGTACAGCATCAGCCCTAACCTTAATAGCTTTAAGCTTGGACCTCCTTTAAGGACAGCCATGATGAAGAGGGTCCTTATCGCTTATGACGGATCAGAAACTGCCCTGAAAGCTGCCAAAGCTGGAATCGATCTTGCCAAGATCTATGGCGCTGAGGTCCTGGTGGTCTACGCCGCCGATACCAAGATCCTAAACCAGATGGGAGATGTCCTCCTTTTCCCCGGAGCTAAGGAAAAGATCAAAAAGATGATGGAAGAGCAGGGCAAAGAGGCCACAGGAAATGTCAGCAAACTTGCATCGGATGCAGGCATTCAGTGCCAGGAGATGGTAGCCGAGGGAGATCCGAGCAGCGAGCTTCTGAGGGCCTCTGAGGAGAAAGGGGCCGACCTAGTGGTTGTCGGGTCTACGGGCAAGACCGCCCTGGGCAAGGCCTTACTTGGGAGCGTGGCCGAGAGGATGCTTCGCCACTCCAAGGTGCCTGTGATGGTGGTACCCGGAGATGAGATAGATTAAGATTAAAGGATTGAGAGTGCTTTGGCAGCTTGCCTCTGGCTAAAAGAAGAAAAGCATAACTGATTTAGCTTTGCCTGGACTTTGCCTTAGCCTTTATCTTGATCTCTAACCCGGCATCGAAACCTTTTTCCCACAACATTGCCCAGTTGTTCTAGATTGTAAAGTAGTGGTTTATTTCTTGAAGAGCGTGTTCTCCGTCCTTTCGAAGGCGTTTGTTCTCTGTGCGCCTACACCGCCTGCTTCATTTTTTAACCGGCATCGTCTGTGTAGTAGAGCTTGCCGCCAGGGATCAGTAGGACAATACATCTGATAATTCCCTTGCTGGTACCTTCAGTAAACCGTTAGGTAGTATATTCGCTAGAATACCAAATAGCGCTCAAATGATGCATTAAACAGCACATCAACCAACGCATCGAGTAACATAGTGAATAACACGTTAAATAATGCATCTAATGCCAAATCGCAAGCTCAGTTAGACCGGGAAGATGACCTCGTTGACGAAGGCAACTTCAAGGATGCGGTGAGCGCCTACGATGCTGCCTTGAAGATCGACAGCTCTGATGCATCAGCCTGTAACAACAGGGGCATGGCCTTCCTGTCCCAAGGAAGGTATAACGAATCTGCAAAAGCCTACGACAGCCTGACCGCCCTGGTGCCAGAGGACCCCAGCTCCTGGGACAGCGAGGCCTTTGTCCTGGCTCAGGCGGGGAACTAAGGGAAAGCCGTGCAGCATTACAAAATTACCCTCTGGCTGAGGAGTCTTTTGATAAAGCCCTGCACATCAACCTCTTCTATTCCATAACCTGGTCGGATAAGGGGCTGGCCGAATGCAAGCTGGAAAGGTGTAATGAATCTTTGGGCTACTTCGATAAGACCCTGGATCTAGACGGGAATAACGGCATGGCCTCCTGGGAGAATAAAGGGATTGTTTTACAGGAACCGGAGAGAAATGAGGAAGCTAGCCAGGCTTTCACAACGTCCGTAGAGCTAAATCTATTAGATGCTCGATTAGATTATCTCCAGTTTATCTTTGACAAATGTTTATAGCATGTAAACTTATGAGCTTTCTCTAAATGCTATCAGGGATCTACGAGGCCCCGGAGAAAGTGAAGATCCTGAGCCATGTGGCATGCCATGATACCTTCAAAATAAATCAGGTTTCCAAGGAGACAGGCATCACCAAATGCTTGGTTTTTCGATACTTAGGCTACCTCAAAGATATTGGCTTAATCTCCAGAGAGGGAAGGTTATATCGCCTCCAGGATAACTCTAAGTCTATGGCTGTTAAAGTCCTCCTGAACCTTGAGAGGATGGATCTCAGAGTATTCCTAAAAACCCACCTTCTTGGTAGTTAAATAGCCCGAAGCGTATTTCTATACGGGTGATTGATCAATCTTCAACTCTCTAGTTTAAACATCGATCATCTTAAAGGGTGAGCCTATTGAGCGATATTAGTGATTGCTTTGCTAAAGATCTCCTTAGATATGTGGAGCCTTCGGCCCGAAAGAGTCTACAATCCTTATCGTACGGCCTATCTATTTTTACCCTATTTCCTTCTAAAATGAATTTTTTTTAAATTTTCATAAGATCACGGCTTTAGAATACGCCGGCCTCATTGTTAAACAATGTTGTTGTACGAGTAAGATACTTACAGCCCCCGGAGGCGCGGCTAGACCGCGCTCCTGGAACTGCTCCTCCCTCCTTGTGATGTAGTTGCTGAAGTTATAATTGTATATCACGGGCCCAGTGGTCTACGGGGCTCCGCGTCCCCCATCGGTTCGAATTTTGGATTAACATACCTCGATATAAACTTTGCCTCCCTAAAGGCACGTCTTAATAGCTCCAGAGGCAGCAATTTCGGCAATATCAAAAAATAATATTCACAATATTTCGGCTAGCCTCCCCAGATTGCGCATATCTTTTTGAGCCCTTGCCAGACAATAGCTATCTCATAGACAGATTCAGCCTACATTCTCTTATCCCCTCCAGGGCGTTTCAAGGGGGAGACCCAATACTTG
>DAXJ01000017.1:45461-47682 GCA_002506335.1 Methanosaeta sp. UBA114 | reverse complement strand
GTGCATCTGTTACCGTGCATCTATTTTCCATCATACCGCCCGATACCTTGAGCGCCCGCATACAGAATAGACACCCCATGAATTCCAGGCCAAGACCTGGAGACCACTGGTGCGATAGATAGCTCAACTTATAGAAATGTCTGTGGCTTAGACCGAACCTGATCAGGAGCGCCTCCAATATTATCGAAATGTAGGGCGCTTAATCAGGGAAAAATCGATAGATTGCGGAGCTGGTAACCCAACTCCGCCTCTTCTTTAATAGATAAGTCCTTGGTTAGATTACTTCTTCTGGAGCCAGGGCATCATGGAGCGGAGCTCGGCCCCGACTTTCTCTACCATGTGCTCTGATTCCATCTTTTCCAGTGACTTCTTGATGGGCATGCCGGCCTGACCTTCCAGGATCCACTCATTGGCGAACTGGCCGGTTTGGATCTCATTGAGTATATCCTTCATGGCCTCGCGGGACTCGTCGTTGATGATTCTCCCTCCGCGGGTCATGCCTCCATACTCTGCGGTGTTGGAGACGGCATTCCACATATTCATGAAGCCGCCCTCGTAGATGAGGTCCACTATGAGCTTGAGCTCGTGGCAGGCCTCGAAGTAGGCGATCTCGGGCTGATAGCCGGCCTCTACCATGGTCTCAAAGGCAGCCTTGATCATCTCGGTGACTCCACCACAGAGGTCCACCTGCTCGCCGAATAGATCGGTCTCAGTCTCCTCGGTGAAGGTCGTGGGTATGACTCCTGCCCTAGTGCCGCCGATTCCCTTGGCATAGGCCAGGGCGATCATCAGAGCGCTCTTGGAGTAGTCCTGCTCTACAGCTACCAGACAGGGAACGCCCTTGCCCTCCTCGTACATTCTTCTAACTAAATGCCCAGGGCTCTTGGGAGCTACCATCACTACATCAACGTTGGCCGGAGGGACGATCTGGAAGTACCTAATGTTGAAGCCATGGGAGAAACCCAGTATCTTGTCCTCGGTCACGTGGGGGGCGATCTCTTCCCTGTAAATCCTAGCCTGGGTCTCATCTGGCAGGAGGATCTGGATGAAATCTGCCTCGTTGGCGGCGTCGGAGATCTTCATGACTTTGGTCCCATCGGCCTCAGCCTTTTTCCATGACCTAGAACCGGTCACGGCTCCGGCTATGACATCCAGCCCCGAGTCCCTGAGGTTCATGCCCTGGGCCCGGCCCTGATTGCCGTAGCCGATGATGGCTATGGTCTTATCCTTCAGCACTCTGATATCGGCATCTTTATCCCTGTAAACCTTTACCATTATTGTCTGACTCCTCGAATATTATAACCTTTATGCAGGTCTTAATCTCGATGTGGGTCTTAGCGATCCTAAGGCTCATCCTTCTTATATCTCTTATTACCTTTTCCGAAGACTTAGATGGAGAAGAGCAAGGAAAGATGAGATGATAAGAGGGTAAATAGAGATGATCAGGGCACCTTCACTACCATAGATCCCCTGATCATGCTGACCTTGCCGGCCCTCGCCACTTCCTTTATGCCAAACTGCCTAAGCAGCCTCTCCATGGCCTCTATCTTCTGGGAGTCTCCCGTGACCTCTATGATCATGGACTTGGTTGAGACATCGATGATCTTGGCCCTAAAGGCGCTCACCAGCTGCATGACCTCGGCCCGGGCCTCCTTGTCGGCATTGACTTTAATCAAAGCCAGCTCCCGTTCCACTGAATCCTGGGGCACAAGTTCACTCACTCTGATTACGTTGATGAGCTTGCTGAGCTGCTTTACAACCTGCTCTAGGATCTCCTCGTCTCCCTCGACTGAGATGGTCATCCTAGAGTAGTCGGGATTGTCGGTAGGGCCTACAGAGAGGCTGTCGATGTTGAAGCTTCTGCGGCCAAAGAGGCTCGACACTCTGGCCAGGACTCCTGATCTGTTCTCCACAATCACGGCAATGGTATGCCTCATGCGCACCCCTCCGGCTCAGCTATCTCCTCCCCCTGCTCTGCCTCATTGATAAAGGGGTTTCTGGTCATCCCCGAGTTCAGGGCCTCGCAGCCCTCCAGCTCCAATATCTCGCTCAGGACAGCTCCTGCCGGGACCATTGGCGAGACCATCTCCAGGGGGTTAACTATGAAATCCATGACAGTGGGCTGATTTGACTTCAAGGCCTCCTTGATAACGGGAACAACCTCCGAGGGCCTGGTAGCTCTCAGTCCCACGGCACCATAGGCCTCGGCCAGCTTGACGAA
>DAXJ01000017.1:28362-45209 GCA_002506335.1 Methanosaeta sp. UBA114 | reverse complement strand
GCCTCGGCCAGCTTGACGAAGTCGGGGCTGGTCCTACCCAGTATGGTGGCCGAATATCTTTTACCGAAGAATAGCTCCTGCCACTGTCTAACCATGCCCAGGCACCCGTTGTTCATTATGGCGATCTTGACGGGAATATCGTTGACCACGGCCGTGGCCAGCTCCTGGCTGTTCATGAGGAAGGACCCATCTCCGGCGATGTCTATGACCTCGCACTCAGGCCTTCCCATCTTAGCGCCAATGGCTGCAGGGAAGCCGTAACCCATGGTCCCGAGGCCTCCCGAGGATATGAACTTCTTGGGGTCCTTGTGAATGAAGAACTGGGCTGCCCACATTTGGTTCTGGCCCACTTCAGTGGTAATGATGGCGTCAGGGGCAAGCTCGCAGAGTTTCTCAATGACATACTGGGGCTTTATGACCTCGGTATCGGGGAGGTATTTCAAGGGATGATCCTTCTTCCATTCCACGATCTTCCCGCTCCATGGAGACCAAGGCTTGGGAGATATCTCCTTCAATAGCTCAACTAAAGCGTTCTTGGCATCGCCTACCACGGGTATGTCCACCCGAATGTTCTTTCCAATCTCCGCCGGGTCCACATCGATATGGATGACCTTGGCGTTGGGTGCAAAGTGGGTGATCTTTCCCGTGACCCTGTCAGAGAACCTGGCACCAACCGCCAGCAACAGGTCCGACTCTTGGACTGCATAGTTAGCGTACTTGGTACCATGCATCCCGACCATGCCCAAAGATAGAGGATGGTCCTCAGGGAAGCATCCTAAGCCCATGAGGCTCGTGGTGACGGGGGCATTTAACTTTATAGCAAGCTCAATCAGCTCCCGGCTGGCATCGGCGTATCTGACGCCTCCTCCCACGTAGATGACGGGCCTTTCGGCCTCCATCAAGGCCTTGGCAGCCTTCTTTATCTGCATCTGATGGGCCTTGACCGACGGGCGATAACCTATTAGATCGACCTCGGGGTAATCGAAGTCCAGCTCATCCACGGTCACGTCCCTGGGCAGGTCTACGAGGACGGGCCCAGGCCGTCCGCTCCTGGCGATGTAGAAGGCTTCCCGAAAGACCCTCGGAATATCCTTGGCCGACCTGACCAGGTAGTTATGCTTGGTAATGGGCATGGTGATGCCAGTGATATCCGCCTCCTGGAAGGCATCCTTGCCTATAAGCCATGTATTAACCTGGCCGGTGATGGCGACCATGGGCACCGAGTCCATGTAAGCGTTGGCTATTCCCGTGACCAGGTTGGTGGCGCCTGGCCCCGAGGTGGCTATGCAGACGCCTACTTTTCCGGTAGCTCTGGCGTAGCCGTCGGCCATGTGAGCGGCTCCCTGCTCGTGGCGTACCAGGATATGCTTGAGTCCGGAGTGGTAGATGACATCGTAGAGGGGCAGCAGCACACCGCCGGGAAGGCCGAAGATTACATCTACCCCTTCTCTCTTCAGGCACTCTATTACCGCCTGACCTCCAGTCATCTTAGCCATTTGTTCTCGCCTCCTCCAACTGCATCAACCTGTTGATGCCCTCAAGCACGGCCTCCACCGAGGCCATGATGATGTCTGCGCCTGCACCCCTGGCAGTTATCGTCCTGTCAGCTATAGCCATCGTAACCCAAACCTCAACCAGTGCATCAGTTCCGCCTGTTATTGCATCTACGTGAAACTCCTCTAAACGAACATCAGCGACCCCACAAACCGCCCTGCGCGCAGCGTTTACCGCCGCGTCCACGGGGCCCGTGCCCGTCCCTGCTTCCAGCTTCTCGATGCCATTTACCTGAAGCTTGATAGAGGCCGTAGGGGTCACCGTGTTTCCGGCGACCACAGTTAGCTGCTGTAACTTCACCTTGGGCTCCTTCTGAGTCGAAAGCACGGTCTCGGCTATGGCCTGCAGATCCGCATCGGTTACTCTCTTGCCCTTATCACCGAGTTCTTTAACCCTTTGGACTATTTGGTTAAGCTGTTCCTCGGTGGTGTTTATCCTAAAGTCTCTTAGAGCCAGCTCTACTGAGCTTCTCCCAGCGTGCTTGCCGAGCACTATGCGCCTCTTCCTGCCCACGCTCTCGGGCTTGAGGGGCTCATAGCTGGAGGTATCCGCAAGAATGCCATGGACGTGGATGCCTGCCTCATGGGTGAAGGCATTTTCTCCCACTATGGATTTATTTGCGGCCACGTTTACGCCCATCATCCGCGAGACCATCCTGGATAGTGGATAAAGTTCCTCGCACTTGATCCCTGTGTCCATGCCGTATAGGGACTCCAGGGTCATCACCACCTCCTCCAGGCTGGCGTTGCCCGAGCGCTCGCCGATGCCGTTTACCGTCACATGAGCCTGGGCGGCCCCGGCTCTCAGAGATGCTACGGTGTTGGCCGTGGCCATGCCGAAGTCGTTGTGGCAGTGGATGCTTATCGGCGCCGGCAAGGCAGAGAGCCTGGAGAAGATCTGAAAGGCCTTCTCGGGGGTTAAGACACCCACCGTGTCGCAGAAGCACAGCCTCCGCGCACCGGCGTCGACGCCCGCCTTGTAGAGGTCCTCCAGAAAGTCCAGGTCGGCGCGGCTGGCGTCCTCGCCGGAAAGCTCCACGATAAGGCCATGGTCTACGGCATACTCAGTAACCTCTACCGCCTTTCGCACCACCGACTCCCTGTCGGAGCCCATCTTGATCCTTATGTGAAGGTCAGAAGCTGGGACTACCAGGTGAACGGAGTCCACATCACAGTCCAAAGCCGCATCCACGTCGGAAGCCACCACGCGAACGAAGCTGCAGATCTCAGCTTCCAAGCCGTCATTCGCGACCGCCTTCATAGATTTGCGCTCGCCCTCGGAGGTTATGGCAGAGCCTGCCTCTATAACATCCACTCCCAGGGCATCCAAGCTTCTGGCGATGGCAACCTTCTCATCAAGGCTTAAGGATACCCCTGGGGCCTGCTCGCCGTCGCGCAGGGTGGTGTCTAGAAATCGAAGTTCATACGATAAAGCGATCCCACACATTCATCTTTATCACCATTAATGCTCGATATCGAGCTGACCCGGTGGGTTTAATCTCTGAAGGTTGATAAACCTGACGGCGTCGTAGATCCTTGGGAAAAGTTTATCTTTTTATGTAGGTCATCATTAGACTCCAGTTCCATGGAGTTCCGATGATGGGTTCAGAGAAGCCAGGTGCAGTTGAGGTCGTTGAATTATTGCTCACGACAGACATGTACAATAGGTTAGAGAAGCTGACCGAGGATGATCTACCGCCCCACATCAGAAAGCACTACTTCGATCCTGTGACAAAGAGCGTCAAGAGGCCCATTTACGTGACGGCTGAGGACGTGGTAAAGATCTACGGCCTTGAAAACGTTAAAACCGTGGCCAAGGCTTTGTCCTTTGTGGATGTGGAGGAGTTCGGATCCCAGCTCAGGCTAACCGTCTTCGATCTGGGGGCTAAGTGGCTGGCCAACCAGAAGGCGAAAGCCCTGGATATGATCAGGTGCAATCCGGTCCTCGCCTCTTTCTACGAGAACTACGATTCCTTAGGCGTCAGCTATGAAGAGGCCAAGAGGCTCAATAAGCCCCTCTGCGCGGATAGGGAATGGATAGACGCCAAAGTGAAAGAACTTTGCACCGACTTCAAGGATGCCAAGGAGGCCGATGAGCTCCTGAAGCTAGTGAACATCAAGGCCCCCGAGGACGTGAGAGATCAGCTCCGCGGCCTGGTGATGAATCCCGATCAAATGGCCGAGGTGAAGAAGATCTCCAAGGCCCTGGAGAACAGGGAGTATCTAAGACAGGTGGGACTCTACGAGATCGGAAAGCTCCTATTTGTAGGACCGCCGGGAACGGGCAAGACCTCCACAGCCAGGGCCCTTTCCAATTGGCTATGCCTCCCCCTAGTAGAGGTTAAGCTCTCCATGATCACCAGCCAGTACCTAGGAGAGACCTCCAAGAATATAGACAAGGCCTTCGACCTGGCCAAGCGGCTCAGCCCTTGCATCCTCTTCATAGATGAGTTCGATTTCGTAGCCAAGACTAGAACCTCCGAGGACCATGGCGCCTTAAAGAGGGCTGTCAACACTCTGCTTAAGGCCATAGACGAGGTGAGCCTGGTGGAGCACGGCGTCCTCCTGATATCGGCTACCAACCACCCCCAGCTCCTGGATTACGCCGCCTGGCGCAGATTCGATAAGGTCCTCAACTTCCCCCTGCCAGACGCCGACATGAGGAGAATGATCCTAGACAAAATCCTGTATAAGATCGATGCCGACGTGGACACCCACGAGCTGGCAGAGCGCACCGAGGGTTACTCAGGCTCCGACCTGAGGCTCGTGATCAGAGAGGCCGTGCTCAACGCCCTGGTGGAGGACAGGAGGAAGATCGATCAAGACGACCTCCTTAGATCCATTGAGGACTTCGATAAGAGGATCTCTGATTACAAAAGGTCCGTGACGGCATGAAGATAACCCTCCTTGGTACCGGCGATGCCATAGGCACGCCTAAAATCGGATGTAAGTGCCCATCATGCTCAGACGCCCTCCGTGGAGGAAGAAGCCGAAGGCTTAGGTTCTCGGTCCTGGTGGAGTCGGACGAGGACGAGGGCAAGATCCTCATAGATACCAGCCCTGATCTCAGATGGCAGCTTCTCAAAAGGGATCTGAGCAGTGTTGATGGCGTAATATGGACCCATGCCCATTACGACCACTACGCGGGCTTTGGCGATTTTCACAGGGTGCAGAGAAACGTCGATGTCTACGCCCTGAAGCCCACCATGGATTACATCCTCAACTACCTTTATTTCCTGAAGCCCATTCGCCATGACATCCAAGCCTACGAGTCCTTTGAGCTGGCTGGTATCCAGATCACCCTCTTCAACGTGAGCCACCCGCCCACAGAGACGGTAGGGGTCCTGGTCAGCGATGGAAATAAGAAGTTGGCCATCACCAGCGACACCAACCTGGCGATCCCAAAGGAGAGCCTAGACCTCATGAGAAATGTTGATCTTATGCTGGCCGATGCCCTGGCTCCACCGGGCTACACCCTCGATAAGCACATGAATGCTGAGGAGGCCATGAAGTTGGCAGCAGATCTAGGTGTCAAGGATCTAAAGCTGACTCATCTGAGCCACCTTTACCCACCACACGAGATAGCCTTGAAGAAGTGGCCCCTGGGCCACGACATGATGGAGATCATTCTCTGATGGCCGATAAGGCCTTCCTTTTCTTCACTATAGCGGTATTTCTTGCGTTCGTCCTCTGCCTGGCAGGAAACGTCTATGAGTATAGGGCTATGGGCATGTCCTTTGGTATCCCCGAGGGCTGGTATATCCATTCTTCGGGAGAGACGAGCTTCGGAAACATGAGCGTGGATGACGCCTCCGGTAGTTTAGGCAGTCTAGGCGCAGATCCTATCCGATATCCAGGGGCTTTGGGCAATCAGATCATATAGGCCTCTCAAGCAGCATTCCCCTGCTATTGATTAGAGATCCCGGAATGGAGCCTGAGAAGACCCTGGCCCAGGACGCCAGAACTTACGGCTGCAAGGGCATATCTATCACCTCAACGGCTGAATGAAAGACGCAGGTCCATGGGCAGGAGGCTGATACCCTGGATATCACCTACAACTTTAACGGCGTTTTTGCCGAGAGAAAGCTGGCCGCCTGGAGACCAGAGGGCTCCGACAGGCTGTTTATGGCATCGAGCAATGATCCACAGGCCTTAGATAAACGGTTGGAAGGCTTTTCCGACACCATCGGCAGGGTAGTTACGTTAAAGCCTAGGGATGAGGAAAATGTGGGAGATGCCCTGGTTCATTCTCCTAAGCGACCTTCTATCTAGCTACAGCTACAAAGACCCACAAGAGCTTCCACCAGCCGTAGTGAGGGCTAAGACATCTCATCTCCTCAGGGCATCAGACAGGAGCTATATTCTCAGCTCTTCTGAGAGCCTCAAATCCGAGATCCCCACTGAGCTCATAAATTGGCTTGGAGAAACCCAACAGGTGCTGAGGGATGCGGGCTACGATACAAGGCTGATCCAAGGTGAAGGAAGGATCTTTATAGCCATCCGGAGCCCTGAAGGCACGTGGCGGGCGGCATCGGTGAACCCTGCATCGCCCGGGACCATGATAGCTGTCCTCATCAATGATATCCTCAAGGACGTGGTTTACGATGATATCACCGATCTAGCCAAAGACAACGATCTCATACATGAGTGTTCTAGCTCAAACCCTGGTTCGGAATGGCTGCGATCCACCGGAGCTCATGAACCTGACACCTCTTGGAAAATCTGATAAAGCATGAACTGATGACCTAATCAGGGTTTTGGAAATCCAGAGCTATCCAGGGAAATACCAGAGAATGTCTTTTGCTGCATCAACACATCCCAGACAGCATGGTGAGTTTTAACTTAGGCAGGATACAATGCCAGTATCATGATGAGCTACAGAGGCCATCCCATCAGATCTCACATATGGCTCATGGTAAAGCATCCTGGCGATGATAAACACGTGGCTGTGGGGATGGCGGGAGCGGATAGGGATATGAGCCTGATCCAACTTGGGTATGTGACATCAAAGGCCGAGTATTATCAGGGGATAATATACAATTCAAGCGCTCAGTTCTCCATGCTTCACCAAATGAAGGCATGAAGATAGTGCCAGGTAGAGCACCGAGCGTATTGGATCAACTCTATCAAAACTACGCCTTATCTGCTGCTATCAAAGGGCTTTTAAAGCACCATGGATTTACTACCTATATCGATAGTAACCCAGCCTTATTTTCCCTTAGCCATTATATTGTCCATACTCAATCCCAGCTCGGCCAGCCTCTTATTAACGATCTCTAATACCCTCATCTCATCCAAGTTCATGTCTTCTTTCCCGACCCTATCCATCTCTTCCTTCCCAGTATCTTTCTGGAAAATCCTCAAGGGATATAGGAAGAAGGGCACCTCCCCTGATCTTAGCCTCCTTCTGGCATCTTTAAGCTCGAAAGCGAAGCCCTCGGTCTTGCCGAAGTCATCCTTGCAAAAGCCCTCTTTTCCGAAGAAGAATTGGCTGATGGCCTCTTTGGCCAGGGGTGTCATCTTAATAGACTCGCTCTTTCCATCCTTGGATGCCTTATCGCTATCGCCCTTGCCCTCGTAAAACAGAGCCTCTACATTCTGATCGATGTAATCCAGGGCTAGGGTGATCACCTTGCAAAGCCTGTTCTCCATGGTTCCCTCCCTCTGATAGGCATCGGGACTTGATCCATAGGGATTTCTAAGCATGATAAGGATCTCGTCATCCCCTTCGCCGATCTTCCTTAAAACCCATATCTTCTCGGGCATAAGTCCTGTGCGGGATGAGAGCACCGCCCTGATCTTATCCGAATCTATGAACCCCCGGCAGAAAACTACCGCCCAATCCGCCTTCTCTGGAGTGCAGCCAAAGAGCTTTCCATCCTTAAGGGCTTTGCTTACCAGCTCCTCCTCAGGGTTGGGTTTTTTTGGCTGGCACCAGTAAAGGGGCACAAAGAGGGGAGGCCTGGAGACTCCTAGGGAGAAGTTCTGGGCCATGGCCATGCCCACAGGAACCTCTCCGGGATAATCCCGACCAGCTACCATGGGCTGTAGGGCCTTATAGATGAACTTGTTATAGGCGGTATAGTTTGTGCCGAACTTGTCAACGAGGACATGGTTATCCACCAGGATTATGCCATTGGCTCCATCGCTCCTGGTGCATAGATCGTAGATGGCGCTTATAGCCGCCAGATTCCTCCTCCCTTCCTTGGAGAACTGGGCCAGATCGGCAAAATCGCCAAGCTCAGTCAGTATGCCCAGGACGAAGACCGGGTAATCAGCCTTACCTTCGTTTCTTATGTGGTTGATGATGGGATTGATGAAGCCGGTTCCAGTGCCACCGCCGAAAGACACTATGAAGAGGATGCCATCGCATTCTCCCCCGCCCAGGGTGGTGTAGGGCCTTATCACATTCCAGGCGCTGTCAAAGATGGGATTAGGCTTATCCTTAAGACCCTGTCCCTGAGAGAAAGGTCCGACGGATGCGTCCATGCACCCTACGCTTTTCAACACCCTAGCCGAGGTCTCCTGGAGCTCCTCATCGGTGTCGAAAATCTCGAAGATGGCCTTCAGATACTGGGCATCTCTGACAAAGCCCTGCTTTTTGACGTCATAGCCGTACTTCTCCTTCACATGGATGTGGATCTCAGATCCATCGGGAACGGCATCATGGGGTATGAAGAATCCAGGGTAAGCGCCCTCGGTGAGGTCGCCGAAGAAGTGCTGTATATTCTTAGCGTCGCTCTTATCAGCCTCAAGCCAGATCCCCTTTATCATCCCCGGAGAGATGTGCTCGGCACCAGTTATCCTGGAGATAAGCCTAAAGTCCAGATCCTCATTTCCCAGGAACTCCTGACATACCTTTCCCCCGGCACCTCCGATGCCAACTATGCACAGCTTCATCTTCGTCCCTTCCAAGCTTCTTTGTATATCGGCGTTACCAGCACAATAAGAGATGCGGCCAAGAGCATAAAGCCAAAGATCTCAGCCAGATGGCTGCGTTCAGGATAGACGGTTCCAAGGTAGGCCGAGAAGACCACCGAGGCACAGAGGGCCGGAACCGTCATGCCTATGAGCCTTTTGGTGCCTTTTGAGATTGTGTAAAAGCTATAAAGCTCAGTAAGCTTAATCAACCTACAGCTTTCGGGCAGCATGTCCAGGCCCAAGATTATCGCCATGGCTCCTAAGGCTATTATGGCTCCAAAGATGCCGAATCCCATGGAGCTTGAGATCAGAGCAGGGACCTGCATGTAGCTGTAGGGTAGTATCGTCGGAACCAGGAAGTATAGGTAGGCTATGGACACAAAGACCAGTATCCAGCCTGCAAAGGCCAGGGCCGTGAAGTTAGATCCCTGGGCTACGGTCATCTCCTTAAAGAAGGCCTCTTTGGTGGTCTGACAGTGGCCTATCTTCATCAGCTTCTTGTGAACCCTGTTCACGTTATAGATATGCAACAGCCCTGTGTTCACCAGGACCACGGCCAGTAAGACGGCGCTCCAGGCAAAGAGGTCCACTATCATCGCCTCCCGAAGATAGAGGAGATCATATTCGATATGCTCTCGTCAGACCCGGCATTTCCAGCCTTATTATTGCCGCTGTTAATGCTGCCCGCCTTTCTGGAGAAGCTCTCCTGGGACTCGATTCCGCGCTTGAGCTTCCTCTCAATAAAGAGGCTTGCGCCGATAACAAAGAGCAGCATAAAGGCGAGGTTCAATACCATTTCAGGGCTATATATGGCATAGGGCACCACCTTGGGATTGATCCTGGCACCCGACGCCTCAACTGAGTTCTTCCCAGATTGATCGTACTCAGAGTATTTTATCCTGTAAGAGAAGGTCTGGTTGGCATCGGCAACCGTAAAGGGACAGGTCATGTTGAAGCTGACCTCCTTTGGATCCCTGCCCACCCTTACCTTTTTGCTCTCCACGATCCTCCAGGGATTGCTTTCAGTGCTGGTGTAAAGGGTAAAGACAACATCATAATCCTCGGGGTTTAGGTTCTTGATCCTCATGCTAAAGGTGTACCATTGCCACCAGTAGTTGCTCTCACTCTCCGGATTATAGCTCAGCCTATCCACGAAAAGCTTAGGTCCTTTCTTTATAGATGGCCCCTGCTGGATCTTAGTTCTGTTGGCATCTATTCCATCATCGTAAGTGTAATAGTAAGTGAAGTTCTTTCCGGCATCGTCCTCAACGAACAGACCGTATTCATTAGCCTTGAAAGCGACCGCTCCTCCGCCGTTGATCTGTTGAGTCACATTCTTGAGATCAAGGCCATTATCGTTGCAGACGTGAAGGGTGACGTTGAGCAGATCCTCTTCAGCGTCCGAAATTCTGGCATCATACTCTATGGGGTCATTATACCTCACCTGATCAAAGGGCGTCACAGTGAAGTTGCTCATGACTGGAGGGCTGTTGGTCACATTGAAGATCAGCTCGCGGTAAAATGGCGGCTTTATTTCCTTGTAATCGGTGCTGCTCCACTTATTGACGCCATCGCTCACGTTTACCCTGACCCTTACCAAACCTGTGGTGGTCAGATAGCTGAAAGAAGGTAAAATGCCCCACACTCTGTAGGTGGCGTTGGTCTTCTCATTGTACTCGTTGGTCTGGATCTTCTCTGGCCAGGTGTTCAGATGCTCGTACTTGTTCGACCCTGGATTTTTGACCTCCAGGTAGATGTCGAGCATGCGGCGCATCTCCAAAGGATTATTGTTGGTGATGGTGGTGGTGATGTCGAGGAGCTGGTTTCGGGTCACTACAGTGCTGTTTCTGGTATAGTACATCAGAACCGTCGGTAGCTCATACTCCTCTGTGGTGATAGGGTCCTTCCATAGTATGGTCTTGAGCTTCTCGAACTTCTCAGGGTACTGCATCTTCCACTGCTCATAGGTGCGTATCTCCGAGTCTATGCTCTGCTGCCTATGGCCTCCACCACCTCCACCGGAAGAGCCTGAGGACGGTGAAGATGGAGTATCGGGGTTGGGACCCTCAGGACCCACCACCGGCATAATGAAGATAATCAGGAATACCAGGGCCAGCAAGCAGATCCTCTTGAGGTTTAAGCCTATTTGCCCACCCCCTTGTTATCAGGGAAGGAGATTCCAAACTCATAATAGCGCATAGCAGGCTGGTTTTTCCATGTCAGCCTGACATCGCCCGTGCCATTTATGTAGTTTTGAGGAGCGCCTACCTTCTCCCAGTGTGCATTGTCCACGGATTTCATCAGGTTCACAGTTAGGCCGGTCGAAGCCCTCAGTGTGCCGAAGTAGTTGTATTTGTCTTTGGCCGTAGATCTTTCATAGTTCAGATCTCTGTAAACTGCTACAATCTGAGGCCCATCAAACACCTGGCTATCCACGCCATCTATACTGAACTTGAACTGAGCGGTCCCCAGGAAGGGTGTGTCGTAGAAAGGCTTAACAATCCAGATCAAGCTGCCTCTTCTCTGGTCATACTGCTTCTTCTCTCCTACGGTCCTCCATGGACTATCTGGGGCCCTGACCAGGAGCTCTATCCAGGGTGCATCTTCAGAGCTCCAGTCCCGGAGCTGCACCGTGTAATTGAAAGAGTAAAGCTTATCGCTCTCCTGCCAGGCCTGGACGACTCCCTTGGAAGGATTTACTGATCCTACCACCTCAGGCACCTTGATCTGGGGCCCCAGGTACACCTGAGACTCAGAGGCACCACATATGAACTTATAACTGGCCATGCCTCCCTTGGAGCCTTCCAGCTTGACATCAGGCCAGGTCAGATTGTGGTTGGAATTATCGTAGTTGACCTTCCCATGGGAATCCCAGATGGATGAGTTGGGGTTAGAGGTCAGGAGCTCAGCCTCTCCACGAGGCATATCGGTATCTATACAGACGTTGTAGGTGTATGGTATGAAGAGGGTCCCATTGCTCGGGATAACAGTGGCATTCTTAAAGTTGACCAGGACGATGTCCGGCCCAGGGTACTGCTCGGTCTTCTTGAAAGGCATCTCAGAGCCGATGTAGTAGTAGGTAAAGAAGTATCTGGAACTGCCCTCGGATCCCGAGACCTCGCTTGGCTCGATATCCGGCCAAACCAGCTCTTGCCACTGTCCGGTATCCCTATAGTTTGCCCTGCCCACCAGGTTGAAGGTCTTGCTGCCGACGTCCAGGACGTTTAGACCCACATCTATATTCTTGGAGGCATTGATCTCCAGGCGGTAGGTGAACCTGGATCCTGTTAGATCCCTGGGAGGGGTTACGCTGCTGTTTTTAGCCTCAACGTTGACGGGCCAGAAGGGTCCTTCCAATACCTTGGACTGCTTCCTTCCAACGAACTTGTAGTAGGCCACGGTGAAGTCGAAGTTCAGCCTGCTGCCGTCCCACCTCAGGGTCTGAGACGACCCCGGTGTAAAATATTCCCTGACCCCCAGATCAGTCCAGGGTCCTTCCTGAGAGGGTGCCACCTGGAGGCTTATGTTATCTTTATAGGTGCCCATCGCCGTGATCTCGTAGCTATAAAGGTCTCTATTGGAGCCCTGAGAAGGCGTTACTTCCGGGTTCTTATAATCGAAGATGGCCTTGAGAAGATTAGGCTGGCCATCGTAGTTCTCGATAACGGTTGAATCGCCGAGAAGGGGCTTTATGTTTACGTGATACCAGGCTTTATCCCAGATACTGGTATCATTCTTATCCGAGACCCATCTTCCAAACTCGCCCCTGCAAACCTTAGGGGACTTGAAGTTCACAACGAACTCGATGTAGCCCATTGAATGGGCATTCACATTCATATCCTTGATGTAGGCATCTTCTATAGAGTAATCATTGGTATCAGGCCCCACGCTGAGCGTCACAGCATAGCGCATGCTGGAGCCTATGCTGTTGACTATGGGAATCTTGTAGGTGATAGACCCCCCCACATCGAAGGGACTCTTCATGGATCTGGCCTGTTCCATGATCACCTGTGCATCCTGGCCCACTGCGGGAGCTAGATACGTAATTACTAGCAAAGCACAGATAAGTATCACCGCTCTTAGGAAGACCACCGTTATCACGACCTACAGGCCGTGCTTGTGCTGGCATCTTAATAAGTTTTTCCCAGTGAGGTTAATTTAAAAATTTGGAAGTAAAATATAGGGGGTTATCCTCCTGGCAATCCTATGAAGGGTAGGGCAAAAAGAGAAGAATCCTTCTTTGCTTATCTGAAGGCTGATCGATGTTTACTGGCTGATCTTTGAGATCCCGGAGACCTTGGAGATGCCTTTGACCTTTAAAAAATCAGTGTCTAAAGAAATTATGAGTTCTATAATGCTAGGTATAGATCGAATATAAGCCATCCTTCCCTGATTAATGTGCGCGATCGCCGCATCCTAGCAAAAGGCACTGTATCCATGGTGCCAAAAAGGATCACCGCCAAGCTGGATATAAGCAGAAGAACGCCTAAAATCTGTCATAAAACGGGGCAGACGGTTCTTATGGAACTACGGGATTTGAGGTTGTCTATCGCAGCTTCCAAGGATTAAAAATTTATGAAAAAGAACAGATATCTTAAGGTCTGAGAACCTTGCTCGCTGCTTCCACCCCGCTGCCGGTCTTGGAGAGGGCTCCTTCTTTGGCCATGATCTGCTCAAGGGTCTCCAGGGTCTTCATGACATCAGCCTCTGAGCAGACGCCCATGGTCCCTATCCTGAAGATCTTGCCCTTGATAGTCTCCTGGCCTCCAGAGACGACCACTCCCTGTTTCTTCATGCCGCCCCTCAGCTTGTCATCAGTCATTCCCTTGGGAATCTTCATGGCGGTGACGGTGTTGGAGTAACCCGAGTGCTCATTTATCTCCGGGAAGAACTCGATACCCAGAGCCGATGCTGCAGCTCTTACTGCCCCAGCCAGCTTGGCCACTCTATCACGCCTGGCTACAAAGCCCTCCTCAGCTGCCATATGCAAGGCCTCCTGCAGGGCGAAGAAAAGGGATACAGCCGGGGTAAAGGGCGTCTGGGCTGGACTCTTACTAGCGCTCTTTAAGTGAGCCTTGAGGTCTGAGTAGTACCCTGCGCTCTTGGCATTCAGGGCCGAGATGGCCTTATCGGAGACGGAGACGATGGCCAGCCCTGGAGGCATAGCCAGGCACTTCTGGGAGCCTGTGATGGCTATGTCCACGCCCCACTCGTCGGTCTTGAACTCGTTGCCGCCGATGGATGATATGCCATCCACTATGAAGACTGCTCCATGCTTCTTGGCCAGATTTCCTATCTCCTTGGCGGGGTTGACCAGCCCCACTGAGGTCTCGTTGTGGACCATGGCGATGGCCTTGGCCCCGGCCTCCAGAGCTTCTTCCACCCTGGATAGATCGAAAGGCTTTCCCCAATCGAAGGCCAGGGGAACGACTTTCCCGTACCTCTCGCCGATCTCGGTGAACCTCTCACCGAACTTGCCGTTGGTGACGGTAACCAGAGTATCATCTTTTCCGATGAGGCCGCCAACGGCCGCATCCATGCCCAGTGTGCCACTGCCTGTCAGGATGGCTATCTGGTTCTTGGTCTCAAAGAACTCCTTAAGGAGAGTACGGCAATCATCAAAAATGATGCCAAACTCCCCGGATCTGTGACTTATCATGGGCCTGGCCATAGCCTGGAGCACTCTCGGTGCTACCATTACAGGCCCTGGAATCATGAGCAATGGTACTCCTTTGTCCAAGGTAATCCCTCGCGTGTCACTCTTGGGGCAGCCTATATAAAACTAGCCTTTATACGCTGTGCTGTGACCCAGCTGCGCCTGACGCAGGGTGGCAGGTCGCCGTGGTACTTGATCCAGCTCTCCAGGAACTCCAGGGTCTTTGGATCTGTGGGGTACCCGCTGCCTATTTGGCACCCCAGAGAGGCCTCCAGCGTCCTGACCGATCTGTCCCTCTGGACCTTGGCCAGTATGGAGGCGGCAGAGACAACTTGGTGGTTTTTATCGGCATTGTGCTCGGCTAAAATCTCCATGGCCGTCCCTGTGGACTCCTTAACCCTTCGCCCAAACCTCTCGGCATCCACATCGGCCGCATCTAGGATGGCCTTGTGGGCTGAGAGCTTGGACAGAACCTGGGAGAAGCTTCTGACCATGAGGTCGTTCATGGTCATAACCTGGCGTAGCTCGTCAATCACCTGGGCAGGGACCTCTAGGACGTAGTAGCTCTTTGCAAGAGCTATAAGCTTCTTTTCAAGGACTTCCCTCCGGGCAGGGGCAAGCATCTTGGAGTCTTTCACTCCCAGGGCTGCCAGGTCGTAGAGCTTCTCTTCCTCCACCACGAAGCCCGCCACGAACATGGAGCCGACCACAGGTCCTTTGCCCGCCTCATCCACACCCAGGAGCAACATAGCGGGGAGTTAAGGGAGCATATATTATTTCAACTGATCGAGGGGACGGAAAGGAGAGAATTCCTAGGCTTATACGACAAGCTTATGATAGGCCCATATCGTTGATTATTTTTTAGAAAGCTCTTTGAAAAAGATAATTGATTCGGGTATAGTAATTCAGGCCCTCAGACAGATAGCCTGACGTCATTGACCGCCACAAACCCATAAGGGCTGGCGTTATCCAGGGATAGATCCATATAGACATCGTCGGAGAAGTCGTAGATGGGAACCCCGCTTACCGTCTCGTCTCCGTTCTCATTGTAGAACCTGGTGGTCTGGACCAGAGTAGTAACTGGCCTTCCCGCATCAGGATCTCCTTGGCAGACGATCGTTCCAGATGCGATATTGCTGAAAGGCGTCAGCCTGATATCGCCCTGGCTGATCACTCCGGAGTGGCCTGCGTCCGTGTGGATGTAAACTCCATCATCGAGGCTGTAGCCCGCAGAGCCGTACGCATCAGTGAAAACTATTCTCCAGCCGCTAAGGAAAGTCAGCATCCTGGCGAAATCTTCGTCGATGGGCCTTACCTTGCTCCCAGCCATGAGATCGTAGTACCTGGTGAGCCTGACGTCATCGATGTCGGTCCTCTGGGAAGAGTTGTTGAAGTGCAGGTAGACGAAGTCCCCGCGATCGAAGCCGTTTCCATTTACATCCCAAAACCACAACTGGGGCATCTGGGCGTAGCTGTAGACCAATCTGCTGATATCCGTGGCCCCCGACTTCACCTTCGATCCGAACTCAAAGGGACCGCTGTAGGCACTGGCGCCGGCGCAAAGCAGCAGCAGACAAGCTCCTATCACAGAGGCCTTAAACAGCTCTTCTACCATCTTCCCTCCATCAAGTCTCCACGTTTAGCTTCAAATCCTGCTTGATATAGGGATTTCTCGATTGATATAAATATTTTTCCTGTATTGAATCTGGCATCTTAAATAACCTCTTGATTCCTAGGACCTGGTCTTCCAGAGCACCCTGGAAAAAAGGCTCCGGGATCAGATGGAGAGCCTAACATCGTTTACAGTGGCCACATTGGAAGGGGGCACATCCAAGTAGATATTATCTTGAGTACCGTAAATTCCCTGCCCCATGTTATCGATGTTGCCGTCGGCATTGTAGAAGCTCAAGCTCCCCGGCACTGTGGAGGTGGGCATACCCCGGTCTGCATCGGCGTCAGTGACCTTGCTCCCCGTGGCATAGCCCAGGTAAGACGTGAGCCTGACATCATTGGCACTCACAATCCCAGGGCGGATGGTGAGGTAAATTGGATCTCCGAGGCTGTAGCCATCGATGCCATCGTGCTCCAGGTATCTGGGCTCGGCATTCGCGAACCTGGTAAGCTTCTTATCGTTGTCTATATCGGTCCTCAGAACCTTAGTGCTTGCTGCATAGTTGCCGAAAGGCGTGAGGCGTATATCGCCCTCGCTCACGATGCGGTAGTTGGGGTTGAAGTGCAGGTAGACTGGGTCATTGATATCGTAGCCGGAAGTGCCATCGTCCCAGAAGGCGAACTCGTAGTATCGGAGGGCGTTGAGGGCCAGAGATTCATCCAGGCTGCCCGCCGCGACCTTGGACCCGTCGGCCTGGGCAAGTGTCTGCTGATCAGGCTGACTTAACACAGGTGATAAAATAAACAGCATTACCAGAGCTGGGAAAGCTGCTCTTAGATATGAAGTTAGTCTCATTACTACCCCCAGTTACTCTGGTATTAACTGCTTCAGGTGATTTATATTTTTCTAAGGCTCCGCTTAAATGCCCCATCAAAGCCCATTCTCAGAAGATTTCGACGGGCCATCAGGCGTTCCGTAGCGCAAAACATGGGCGCCCCGTGAAAAGGGCACAACCCTTATAAGCTAGTATGCGGTCAAAGGAGTATACGCGCTAAGCAGCGGGGTGGGGTAGCCAGGATATCCCGACGGGCTCATAACCCGTAGA
>DAXJ01000017.1:24355-28058 GCA_002506335.1 Methanosaeta sp. UBA114 | reverse complement strand
CGACGGGCTCATAACCCGTAGACCAGTAGTTCAAATCTACTCCCCGCTATTTCCGAAATTTTGCTCCTTCAAAAAGCCTTTGCGATGCGGATGGGGCTAAGTAGGGAAGGGTTTGCTACATAATTCGCATCTCCCTCCGGAGGGTTGTACAACCTCATTGATCCTTTTTCATGGCTTCTCTTCACTTCAAACTGATGGCTTCCAAGCGCCTCCCAGTCCCCATCACAGAGGGGTCGAAGCTGTGATAAGGCTTTATCCATGCCCTCCCTTGTGAATCCGTCTCACCCGGGACCAGGGGCTGGGTAGTGGAGTTCATAATGGAGTTTCCTTCTGGCAGGATGTAGGTTTGATCTCCGGTCGTTCTCACCAGACTATTCCAGGATTCCACGACCGTCTGATAGGCTGCGTTATCTTTCTGAAGCAGCGCCGGGATAACATTCCAGCCTATCTTTATGCCTGCCAACACGCCAGCGTTGTAATCCCCCTGAGCTAGGACCAGGCGAGTCAGTGAGAGCAGTAGTACGAGTACGACTATTTTCCCCATATATATCCCCAACTGCGGCATATATGCCAGGTAGCTTTCTTTTAACTTATCCCCCTATACGTGAGAACGTATATCTATAGTCTCTTCCATTGTGTTTTACCGGAGCTCTTAGATCAACTCGGGGATCGTTCCAGCCCTCCTCAGGCGTTCGATGGGTCTCTGAAGATGGTCTTTTTCCCTTCGTGAAAATTAGTTCTAGAAGGGGCTATCAGAGGTATTCAGAAGAATGAGGAAATATCCGGTCGCTTAGGTTTACGATCTCCGAAGAGCCCAGAGGGCCGAAAATCCTAGGATTTCAGTCATAGAATGTAGAGCCCTTTGCGCGCTAGCTATATAATTCATCTAAGCCTACTAAATTCTCGACTGACGTACTTGTTGCTTCGCAACGCAGATTCAGTATTTCGTGCTACAGTGTCTGCTCCTTCGGGACAACCAAGCATAGTTGGTCGCCTAGGCATCCAAAGGGAATCTCTTATTTGATGAGTCTATGATGGAGGGCCGATCTACGGCAGACAGAGATATCGTGGAAGGGAGCAATGATCCCCCTGAAGATGCTCTGGCTTGATTTGGCTAACATCAGAACCTCAACAGGATTTAGCGTGAGAGGAGGTCAGTGCTGGATCAAGTCCTAGGCTTGCAGACCTTCTCCTTCTGCAGGATCTTGGACGTCGCTTGCCCCAGATTCTTCTTATACGATCCTCCTGATATTACTGCCCTGGCCTCTTTGATCGCGAATATGCCGGCTTCGATAGCTATGGACTTTAGTTTGCTTGGCTAGCACCTCCGATAGCGCAACTACCATCAAAGCTCGTCTCATGCAAGATCCATCTACTTCAACGGCCTCACCATGTCTAGATAAGGAGGGGATGGCTTGATAACCCATGTGTGATCACCTGTCCCACGGAATAGCTATCTGTGGAAAGCAGGTGGTGTAGGATCATGCTTGGTTACAGGGAAACTGCAAAAAAGGACCTCATGTTCTACCTGGGGAAGGCGAATCCAGACCTGAAGGGGAACGCAGAATTCAGGATAAAAGTCGAGAGAATAGTCGATAATATCGTCCAGGCTGCGGTAATTGAGGCCAGGAAAAGTCTCAAGGAAGATATCAGGGCTGCAGTGGCCGGTGCCTTCGCTGAGGAGACCAGGAGGAAAGGGGTGCCAGGGATGTATCTATCCCACATAGAAGCCAGGAGAGAGGAGAGAAGGAAGCCCAGGGGTGGAAGCTGATAGGGGATCTTAAGCCAGATAAATTAACAAATTGATGCCCAGGGAAGGAACGCCTATGAAGGGCATAGTTCCTAGAACTCTTTGAGGACATCCTAGCTGCTCTGGAAGGGTTAACTTCCTCTCCTGGAGCATCATTATCGCAGTCTAACCTTGGGGCATCAGAGGAATAGGAATCCAGGCATCCAAGGAAGATGACCTGTTGGACTGGTTGGGTGAGCTACCGGGCATCGGGGTCACGCAGCTAAATGGAACACCATGTTTGTTCGCCAGAGATATTGACAAATGTACTGGGATAGTTGGTACAGGTCCTTGCAGGACTTGATTCTACAGAGACTGTAATCCCAGCGTGGGCTGCAGCGGTCGTGCTACATGTTGTCCGTCGGGGTGCCCCAATGCATCTTGTGAGTTGACCTCAGCTTGAATATCCTCATCATACTTATCCTATGCTCTGAGAATAATGTCTTTATTAAAGGATCCGCGTAATCATAGCTCTCTCAATCAATGTCTTTTTGTGCCGTCCATAGATACCGATTGAGCCGAAATCCCTGTTTCATCTCATTTTCAGCGCCTTTAGGCCAATTTATTCTTTCTAAATAATGAGATTATATGCTTATGATGAGGCAAAATTAGATGTAATCGCATTGATGGTAGGTACATAGATTCGGGCCGCTGTTCCATCGAAGGATGACCATAGCGAGCTCCTCTTGGCGATCAAGGCCTCTAGCCTATACGTGAAACCGCCCGCATTGAGACCAACTGCCGATGTATAAGAAGACCTCAGAAAAGAGAAGAAGTATCCAGCAGCTTAAATATACTGCTGGACCAGGTCCGCCGGCTCGCAGACTTTCACCTTCTGTAGGATCTTGGACGCCGCCTGCTCCAGATCATTCTGATATATTACCGTCCTCTCCTCGCGGATCGCGAACATGCCCGCCTCTGTAGCTATTGCCTTCAGGTCTGCGCCGCTGGCGCCCTCGGTGGCATCAGCGATCCTTCCCAGATCCACGGCATCGTCCAGGCGCATGCCCGCCGTGTGGATCCCTAGGATGGAGGCCCTGGCGTCCCTGTTGGGAGCCGGCACCAGTATCACCCTGTCAAACCTCCCTGGCCGCATAAGCGCGGGATCGAGCATGTCCAGCCGGTTGGTGGCAGCTATGATCTTCACCTCGCCCCGGGCGTCGAAGCCATCCATCTCAGCCAGGAGCTGCATGAGGGTCCTCTGAACTTCCCTGTCACCGCTGGTGGCGCCATCCATTCTCCGTGCGCCGATGGCATCCAGCTCATCTACGAAGATGATGGCAGGAGATTTATTTTTAGCCAGCTCGAAGAGCTCACGGACGAGCCTTGCGCCCTCGCCTATATACTTCTGAACGAACTCGGATCCGACGACTCTGAGGAAGGTGGCCTCAGTGCTGTTGGCTACGGCCTTAGCCAGAATGGTCTTTCCAGTACCCGGCGGCCCGTGCAGGAGAACTCCCTTGGGAGGTTCTATGCCCACGGCCTCGAAGAGGTCGGGCCTCTTTAAGGGTAGCTCTACAGTCTCCCTGATCTCGGCGATCTGGGTGTCCAGGCCTCCTATCTGGTTGAAGTTCGCGCTGGGGGCCTCTTCTATCTCCATGCCGAAGACGGCCGGATCCTTCGGTGCTGGAAGGACTGACATAACCGCAAAGGACTGCTGGTTCAAGCCCACCTGGGATCCTGGCTTAATCTCCTCCTCTATGAACTGGGATACGTTGACTACGAATCTGGGTCCTGTGCTGCTCTTGACGATTACCCTGCTCTCGTCCAGGACGTCCACGATTGTGCCGACGATCATGGGGCCTACTCTCAAGCGCTCCAGCTCGCTCCTTAGTTTTCTCGCCTCCCGCTCGAACTTGAGCTTTTGATTCTCTATGACCCGCTTCTCCCCTTCCACGCGGTCCTTCTGCTCTC